>CAJXBM010000006.1:0-48869 GCA_913051185.1 uncultured Chloroflexota bacterium
TCCTATTTCTGAATTTTTTGTTATAGGCGCTCTTCCCATACCGATTGCGCCGTAAGCGGCCTCCGGACCTCGCATGCCGTTTGCAATGCCAGTGCCATCTGTACCTTCAAAGACAGAAATTATCAGACCCGATAATATGAAGTAGACAGCGTCCGTAGCTTGTCCTTGATTCGCAAGGATTTCACCTCTTTTATATGTTTCCAACCGAGCATAATTGAACAGTTCCGTTCTTGTAGCTTCACCAAGAGCGGCAAGAAGAAAGTTCTTTTTTGCTTTGGTTTGGACGTTTTCCAGATCTTCAGGTGAATCCATCGAATTTCTCGTGTTTAAGTAATTATGACTAACTTGATATGGTAACAATACTAGCTCATTTGTAATCGTGCGGTAGTTTAAAAGCTTTGTCGAGATACGAGATTGGAGGGCTTTAACGGCAAAATTGCAGTTGCTGATGAATCGAAATTTGCTAAAGATTTACGCTTACTTCAGTAAAAATTCAAATGATTGACTAGGCGGACAAGGTGAAATAGGGTCTTACTAATTAATTAAAGCAGGTAGCGAGACTTCAATGACGGTAACACGATCCCTTTATTTTACGAATGACGATGTTGCGTTCACCAGTTCAGCTATTGATTCAATCCTTGAAATTAAGACAGTTCATGAAGATTTGGGCGCAAGCGGTGTTGCCCTTTGGTTCGAGCATACGGGCAGAAATTTTGGGGCACTAGAGCTTATCTCTTCATTCCATAGCTATGCTCATATGGGTGAAGTCACGAAGCAATTTCGAAATCTTGGGGTATCCGGCGGCAGATTACGGAATGAATCAAGGAGTTCTGCGGTGCAGCTTACGAGTGCTTGGAATTGCGATATCAGTTGGTTGTTTGGTCGAAAATGGACTGACTTAGAAGAGGATGAGCTAGAAGAAGTCTCTATTTTTGTGGAATATCCAATTAATGTCGCGGCAGAGTTAAAGCCGTTTTCAGCTGAGAGATTTGATGTGGTTGATGTACTCGATCCCTTGGCGAAGATTGTCGATGCCGAAGGCGGATTTGCTGGATTACGAAGCATTACCAGCGGTAGTTTGCCGGGCGGGGGCCAATTGAGCAATTATACGGCAGTATTTGATTTATTTTTCAAGGATTGGCCAGCCTATGAACGTGCTCTTAGCTCATTCAATAGTGAAAGTATCTTGACTGACCTAGCCAGACGATCGACAGGTATCCCATTTATAGGGACGAGTCGGATAAAAACACGATTGGATATCGAAGGCCATTTTGCGTAGCTGCTGCAGGTAATAGCGACGATTAATCACCGTCAGCAGAGGTGAAACTCGAATACCAATGGAACGTCTAATTGACCACGTTTGTATGTGCTCCGCTCAGATAACTTGATAAGTTCTCTACAGCGATATCCATTAGACGTTGTCTTGATGCTTTTGAGTACCAAGAAATATGAGGTGTGATAATACAATTTTTTGCGTTTATCAGAGGATTATCTACTGGTGGAGGCTCTACATCGAGTACATCCAGCCCGGCACCACCGATTTCTTCATTATTAAGGGCTGCAGCGAGTGCCTCATTATCTACAAGTGGCCCTCTACTCGTATTTATTAAGATTGCATCTGGTTTCATTAATGCCAGACGGCGCTCATTTACCAGATGTTTTGTTAAATCAGTGAGCGGACAGTGGAGACTTATTACGTCTGCCTCAGAGAATACAGTATCCATATCCGTATAACTGACGTCTAGTCCATTGAGTGCTTCGTTAGGTGGTGGAAACTCATCGTGTGCAACGATCGTCATTCCCATCGCTGCACCAATGCGGGCAAATGCTTGTCCGATTCTACCGATTCCAATTATTCCAAGTGTTTTACCTGATAATTCAGTAATAGGCGCTAACGCAAAGCAAAAATCAGAGCTTGCGCTCCATTGTCCATTTTTTACGGCATTTGCATGAAGCGCAGGCTGCCGTACCAGTTCCATAAGAAGGGCAGTCGCGTGTTGAGCAACGGAGTCAGTTCCGTACGTTGGTATATTTGTGACCGTAATGTTTTGTTCTCTTGCAGCGACTAGGTCGACGTTGTCATAGCCAGTCGCCAACACACCGATATACGAAGCCTCGGGCAAGTTTTGAAGAATCTGCCGAGACAGCACGGTTTTATTTGTGAGTATATTTGAGAAGCCTTGCGCGCGTTGGATAATTTGGTCAGTCGGTGTGCGATCATACACAGTAACCGGACCGATGTTTTCGAATCCTTCCCATGTGATATCACCTGGATTTAATGTGTATCCGTCGAGCACGACTATATTTTTTGGCACCTTCACCCTCTCAGATTCCTCATTAGTTTTAGACCATGCTACCGACTCGATGCTCTCTAATTTGACTTCGAGCCGCATGTGGAGCCGATGAATCATGATGTTTTTTGAAGAGCGAATCATCGGATTCTTCGATTGAGAGAATATCATCTCTAGAGAACCGCAGGGAGCCAAAATCGCTGGTTGGACGTGCTCCTTTTACTGATATCTATATTCCGATGGTAATTATGGTTACACTAGCTTGAATATTGCTGCCACACATGGCTGTGATAGCCAGAATTTTGGAGGTTAAACCATGCGTGGAAACGATGCAATTGCTGCAATACTAAAGGCGGAAGGTACAGAATACTTATTCTGCTATCCGGATAATCAACTAATAAACGCCTGTGCTGCAGCTGGAATTAGACCCATCATGTCTAGAACAGAGCGCACTACGGTAAACATGGCCGACGGCTATACGAGGATGCTTAATGGCAGGACAAACGGTGTAGTAGTGACTCAGGCTGGTCCAGGCATCGAGAATGCATATGGTGGTATCGCTCATGCCTATGCCGATTCGGTGCCGATACTGGTGATTCCCGGCGGCACAAGTCGTAATAAAATTAACTCAAATCCTGATTTTGATGCGGTCGCTAATTATTCAGGGATCACCAAATGGGCTGGTCAGATCAATCAAACCGATCGGATTTCAGAGTTTATGCGCAGAGCGCATACATTTTTGCGCTCTGAACGAGGTGCGCCTGTCCTTTTAGAGGTGCCATCTGATGTGGCGATGGAGGAGATAGCAGGTGTTGATTCCGAATATAGACCAGTAAAGACCTATAAGAGCGCCGGTAATCCGGCTGATATAAAAGAGATAGCCAGACTTTTACTTTCGTCGAAGCGACCAGTTATTTACGCGGGACAAGGCGTACTTTGGGCGGAAGCCACGAGTCAGCTGGTAGTTCTTGCTGAACTTATCAATGCTCCAGTTGCCACGACCAATTCCGGTAAGAGTGCGTTTCCGGAAAATCATCCGCTTGCGCTCGGTGCGGCTGGGAATACTGTGACAAAGATGGCGCGCCACTTCGTCGACGAGGCAGATTTAGTCTTTGGTATCGGTTCAAGTTTCACGACAAACCTGGCGTCAATGAACGTTCCAGATGGAAAGATACTTGTTCAGACCACTATTGATGCGAAAGATCTGAATAAAGAGCACGATCTCGATCACGCGGTTATTGGAGATTGTCAGCTGGTGCTTGATCAACTCATAGAAGAAATAATGAGTCAAAGTAGTGGCGCGGGTCGTCAAGACTCAGGTATTGTGGCCGAAGTTGCCAAGGTAAAGGATGAGTGGTTAGAGGAGTGGTTACCGCTATTGGCATCGGAAGAAGTTCCAATTAACCCGTACCGAATTATATGGGACCTTATGCACACCGTTGATCGCGACAACACAGTTGTTACGCATGATTCTGGTCATCCACGAGATCAACTTATTCCTTTCTGGGAGTCGACCGTGCCTCGTGGTTATCTGGGCTGGGGGAATTCGACGCAACTGGGTTATTCGCTTGGCCTAGTACTAGGAGCAAAGTTGGCATCTCCTGAGAAAACGTTCATCAATTTTATGGGGGACGCTGCAATTGGAATGGCAGGTATGGATCTAGAGACAGGCGTACGACTAAATATTCCAGTGCTCACTATCGTTTTAAATAACCAAGTTTTGTCGGGTTACCCTGCACGCTATAAGGATGCAGTTGATAGCTATCGATTTACCGAGTTATACGGCGAATATGCCAATGTCGCGAATGCCTTAGGAGCATATGGGGAACGTGTTTCGGATACGTCACAAATTATTCCAGCTTTTAAACGCGCCTTTGCTGAAATGGATCAGGGACGACCAGCTTTGCTGGAGTTCATGACGTCAGAAGAAAATCGACTTTCTCGCTATCCAGCGAAATAGTAGGTGACCGGAACGTACTTTAGAGGCATAAAGAGGTCTAGATATTAAGACCAAGTTGTCCCTTCAGAGTAGTCGTAGTACTAGGTGGTTTAGTTGATGTTGAACGAGTATCAACCATCCATGGTCTGATAGCACCGCCTGCGCGGCGCCATTTTCGATAGCAGTTTTGACTGCAGAAGCGCTTGGATTTAGGGCCCACGGGGACGTCGTGGGTGCAAGCATCGCCTCTCGAAGTTTCGGGGCCAAGGCATTGTTGCCATTTAACTCCACTTTGTAGATTGCTGATAATTTGGGTGAGCATAAACCCGTATAGATTGGTGGGTTCGACTTCCAGTTGACCAGTATCACTGAGCGCAACAGTCCAGAGATTTTGGCTCTTCGACTCGCTCTTAATTATTTGGATTATGTATTCTTTCAGAGCTTGGCCTGAAAGCCATTGAGCAGTTTTTATACCTAGTGCCGGTTCCATGGGCAGCGGTTCCTGATCAAATGTAATTCCCTGTTCATCACGACTAGCAGTGAAATAACGATCGTAAGCTTGTCGAATCCAATTTAACGATCGGATAACTCTAGCCCAGTCTTCTAAAAACTCGGTGTAATTTTTATCGTAATCTGATACGTTTGCAAACAGAAATCCATCACTTAATTTACCGATTAGTTTCTCTGAATCTTCCGGTGGAGAACTATAGATATAGTCACAGGAAGAGCACATGGCATCAATATCCCTCATAACGATACTGTTTGCAGTTTTACACCAGCGACATGTGCCGGTGTCGAGGCATGCTTCATAATCCGCGTATATGTTGGGATTTCTCCGACTGAATGATCGCCAGAAATCTTCAGGTAATTCGATACTTTTCCACCTACTTTGTATATTATCTGCGTCGTAAAGAAATGATCGTTTTACCTGCTCACGATGCACAGTGCGCACGATCCAGTCAGCATCAAGTGGTGAGCTAGGGATTTTATGTTTGTATACCATTTATTTTGATCCAGTAACTTCTACTACGTTAGTGGATATTATCAAGATCTACAACAAAATAAATACCAACAAATCATCAAATCGTCATGAGTTGTTTGAAGACTATACGATAATTTAGTTTCGATTAGCGTACATTTTTTGGTAAATATGGTGTTTATTAAATCAGAATCCTTCTTATGCATTCATCGAACTGTTATCATTGCGAAGATATTACAGGACATAACATTTTGACCTTTTCAGGGGAGGTCATCCATCTAGGGGGATATATGACTGAGTTAGTAAGAATCACAGATCGCGGTCATGTGAGGGTAGTCCAGATGAACCGACCAGATAAGAAGAATGCGGTTTCTCTTGAACTTGCTTGGGGAGTTATTACGGCTCTGCGTGAAGCACAAGCTGACGACGATGTTTGGGTTATTGGTTTAACTGGAACTGCTGATGCTTTCTGCGCTGGTTTAGATCTCACGACTACAGAAAATCAGGATCACTTTATTCCGTTGTCTGATCAAGATCGTTATCTTGATGATTTGGGTTGGGTAAGTCGGTTTTTTCTTACGCTCCGAGAAGAGTGTGATAAGCCAATCATTGGAGGCATCAATGGGGTCGCTGTAGGGGCGGGCTTAGCACTTGCGATGGCCACTGATATTCGTATCATGTCCGATTCGGCTCGATTACTGGCTGGTTATCCCAGAATCGGAGGTTCTCCGGATGGTGGGCTTTCATTCACTCTCACGCAAGCAATAGGCTATGAACAAGCCATGAAGTTTTTGCTTGAAAACAGAACAGTGACTGGTCCAGAAGCTCAGCAGCTAGGACTGGTAAGTGAATCAGTCCCAGACGGAGAGTTTCAGGGAAGATTCGATTCCTACCTGGATTCACTCACCAAAATATCTCCGATTACTGCTCGAGGTACAAAGCGAGTTATTCGTGCGGCGACTCGAATTGATATGGAGAGACAACTTCACTATGAATTAGTCAATATAGGCAAAACATTAGGTAGCGGTGATGGCCAAGAAGCACGACAGGCATTTATCGAGAAACGTGATCCAGTCTTTACCGGCAAGACCTTTACGAACTAGCTGGCGGAGCGACTCCTGCTTTTTCTCGTTCTTGGGGCGTGGCAATTTTAAAAATTGTCCAATGCCGAAGTTGGGCGATATCGTTCATAGCTTCATCTTGAAGTAATACATCGAAGTTTGCAAAATGATGTGCCTTTTGCTCATATGCATTGATAAGTCGAGCCCCGCCTGTGACCGTCGACCCCACCTTAATCTTCTGAAGATGCTGCACTCGGCTCTTTGTATGCATTGAACTTGGGACCAGGAAATTGTGCCGCAGTAACTGTTCAGCCCATCCAGCGGTCCACGCTGGATGGGCAAGAGCATCGGGTCCATAAAAGATTGAATTATCGGCGTGTTGTTTCAGTGAAGCTATATCCATCGCTAAATCTGAATCAAATTCCACTTGCATGGGAGTCCAGTCTCCACCAATGTCAGCATTTTCTAGTATGAGAGGAATTTTTACTGGCTCGGCTATTTTATCCAGTGATGGTCTCTCGAAGTCTGAGTACCAGTCAGCTTGCCCAAGCCCAACTTTTCCTGTCACGCAAGTGACGTTTTGTTGGTTGGTGAATGTAACAGTCCAAACATTCTCATCACTGTTTTCTTGAAGCCTTGCATCGATTAGAAGGCGATCCCCTGGAAATGTAGGTTGTCGAAATGAAAATTCAGCCCATCCATTTTCTAGCCATGATTCTCCTAGAGCTTCTAGAATGGTATCGGTCGCCCAACCCCATACCGTGACTCCACCAACAAGCGCACCGGCAAATCCAAACTGCGCAGCAAATTCGGTGGAGTGAATTGGATTTGAGATGTCAGGGCTATCATCGTTTGCTAGATAGGCCTCGACGGAGTTCTGCACTCTAGTACGAATTGACATTGTTGTCCCTTCTCGAATCTATTATTTTGTTTTAGGATACCTTATCGATAGAAACATAAGCTGACCAGCATCGGGCTCACAGCTGACACAAAGTGTGATAAGACAAAGTTAAGGTCGAAGTAGTGATGAAAAGGAACGTGATATGGATTTAGGTCTTGAGGGAAAATCAGCGATTGTGACGGGTGGCAGTGAGGGGATTGGGAAAGCGACTGCGGCGAGACTTGCTCAAGAGGGTGCGAACGTATTAATTTGTGCTCGACGTGCAGATGTGTTGGCGGAAGCGGAAGCAGAAATTCGAGCTGTAGCGGTTGGACAAGTCGTGAGTATATCGGCAGATGTCACTAGTCAAGCAGATTGCGACCGGGTTATTGCGGAGGCAACTTCTCGATTCGGTGGTATTGATATTTTGATAAACAACGCAGGTCAATCAGCCGCCGGTTCGTTTCCTGATGTCGATATGCAAAAATGGGACAGCGATTTGGATTTGAAGTTAATGGCCGCAGTACGGTTCAGTCAGTCAGCACTTCCGTTTCTAAGGAACTCAAATAGCGCAAGGATTGTAAATCTAACTGCAACGGCCGGTAAGGCCCCTCGTGCAAGCTCGCTTCCCACTTCTGTAAGTCGGGCTGCTGGAATAGCTCTGACGAAAGCAATGTCCTTGGATTTGGCTAAGGATGGAATTCTCGTAAACACCGTCTGTATCGGTCTAGTAAAAAGTGGTCAAATTGGGAGAAACGCTGAAAAGAGATTTCCAAATGTAAGTTTGGATGAAGCCTATGATCAGATGGGTAAGGTGCTTCCATTAGGTAGAGTAGGTGAGCCAGAGGAAGTTGCCGATTTGATAGCATTTTTGGTATCAGAGCGCGGCAGTTATATAACAGGCACGGCAATCAATGCTGACGGTGGTGCTGCAGCGGTTGTTTAATCTCTGAACCTTCCAAACCACCTCAGTTTCACAATTAATCGATTGGCGGCTACAGACATGGCGATTCAAGTTACTCCTGAGCAGTCAACTTTTTTGCAAGAGCATTACCAAGCGGTACTAGCGACATCAAAAAAAAATGGAAGTCCTCAAGTATCAACTATTTATTACGAGTTTGACGGTGAAACGATCGTAATTTCGGCGAAAGAATATACGGCAAAGTGGAAGAATATTATTAGAAATCCAAATTGCGCGCTTGTAATAAATGATGGACATGCCCAACTTCTGGTCTACGGCATGGCGGAGGGGATCACCGAAGATCCGGAGCGACTTCAGGAGCATCGGCGGATATCACGAGTATTGGATCAGCCGGAAGTATCAGATCAAGAACTCAGTGATCGTTTGACAGCGCAGAAGAGAACCATTATTCGCGTCCGTCCAGTGAAGATATTTGCTAATAAATAAAAACCTTATGCCCGAAAACTGATCAACGCCGATCGACTCGAGGGGACGGAGTATCAGCTATCCTCTGCAATAATGCAGTGGAGGAATGTTATGAAGTTTGGTTTATTGTTTGGTATGCGTAATCCTGAACTGTGGCGCAAGCCTTATCAGCAGGTTTACGAGGAGACACTAGAACAGGTTCAATTAGCTGAGACACTTGGTTTTGATAGTGTGTGGATGTCAGAGCATCACAGTGCAGACGATGGATATTGTCCGTCGACTTTGGTGATGGCTGGAGCGGCAGCAGTAAAAACCAGCACGATAACTATAGGAACGCGACTTCTACTTTTGCCGATGCATCATCCGGTTCGTGTGGCAGAGGATGCAGCGGTTGTAGACGTTTTATCAAATGGGAGATTTGTTTTAGGCATGGCTGTGGGGTACGTGCCAGATGAGTACCCGATTTTTGGCGTAAATCGAAAGAATAGACCATCGTTAATGAACGAAGGCCTAGAAATAATTAAACGGTGTTGGACAGAGGATAAATTTGATTTCGAAGGCAAACGATTCAATGTGAAAGGCGCAAGTGTGCAACCTAAGCCCATTCAGAAGCCTCACCCTCCTATTTGGCTAGGGGCGTCCCGTGGGGCCGCAATTGAGCGCGTAGCTAGGGAGGCCGACGGCTTTCATTACGTTGGAGGTGCGGGCGTATATGACCAATTCGCTGCTGCCATGAAGAAGTACGGACGAGATCCAGAGTCGATACCCGTATTTGACAGCCGTGATTTTTGGGTTAGCGAGGATGCTGAGCAAGGTTGGGAAGATGCTCGCGAACATATTTTCTATTCGTATTCAAAATATGCTGAATGGGGAGCGGCCGCAGCTGATGCTGATAATGTGCCGGTGGATAAGAGGCATGAACCCGCTAGTACCCCCGAAGAAATGAGATCGATCTCTGATCTTTCAGGACCATTTGTGGGGAATCCTGAGCAAGCAGTAGACTTTTATCGTCGTCGACAGGCCGAAGTGCCAATTAACGGTACGATCTTACGAATACCGCCTGGTATGGCTCATGAAAAAATTGTCAAATATCTAGAACTTCTTGCAACTGAAGTCCTCCCAAAATTGACGGAGGATTAATTTGTTATGGCCGCATACCTCTTGATTTGGGACCGACTAACCTTTCGTTTGCCTTGTAAGCAACGTCTAACCAGTCCGAGAGCATGGGTCGGGTATCAGCAGGATCGATAATATCCTCTACGTCCAAATCCTCGGCAGTGCGCCAGGGCGCCCGAATGGCAATAAGCTTTTCCTCTAGTTGTCGCCGGTACGCATCTGGATCATCAGCAGCTTCTATCTCGCGCCTGTACGCGGCCGCTATGCCGCCCTCAATTGGAAGCGATCCCCATTCACCTGATGGCCAAGCTAGTTGAAAATTAAAATGAGAATTATCCTGTCTTGCTCCGCCTGCAACTCCATAAACCCTTCGGACGATCACTGTGGCCCATGGAACAGTCGCTTGTCCTATTGCGACCGCTGTTCGGACTCCTGCTCTCAGCGTTCCAGCAGCTTCAGCGGCAGGGCCGATCATAAATCCTGGTTGATCAGAGAAGTTAATTATTGGAAGATGGAATGTATCGCAAGTATCTACAAATTTTTCTATTTTTCTAGCGGCTGGAGCATCCTGAGCGCCGCCGTGAACCATCGGGTCATTAGCGATTACCCCAATTGGACGACCATTAAGTCGGGCGAGCATGGTGATTTGAGAGCCACCATAGTATCTGCTGAGTTCAAAGGTTGAGCCTTGGTCCATTACCAATGAAATTAGTTCTCTTGGGTTGTATCCTCGATTTCGATCTCTGGGAATGATAGAGCGTAGTTTATGATCTCTTCGATCTCGTGGGTCACTTTCTTCTCCAAAAGGTGGGAGCTCCCAGACGTTTGTCGGCAGATAGGAAAGGAATCGACGGATTTGCTGCAGCGCGTCAACTTCATCCTCTGCTTCGTTATTTACGACTCCGCTTGTCCGTGAATGTTGTCGGAATCCGCCTAGATCTTCTTTGGGGATATCCAGACCAATTGCACGCTTGACGACGGGTGGCCCGGCAGCGAAGACCTGAGTTTTACCTTTGATCATTATTGAGAAGTGTGAGGCAGGTACCCAGGCTGCGGGAAGGCCTGCCACAGCACCCAGCGCTGCTGCTACGATTGGCACTTCAGAGAGCAGTTCATGTTCTAATTTCCAATTTCCATTAGGTATGTAGGTCCTATTTTTTTGGCCTACGGCCCGAATATCTGCTCCAAATCCATCGATGAGACGAACGAATGGTATTTTCATTTCATGAGATATGTGTTCAGCTGATATCGTGCGTGGTCCTCCAGTAACAGTGGTCCCAGTCGCACCCGTACTTCCACTCCCTGGCCTTGCCGTAAAGTCCTGACCGGTGACTGATACTGGCCGCTCATCTATTTTTGCAATTCCAAACACTGTTGATTTCGGTACAAAATCAACCAAGTTTTCTTCTTCATCGTACGTACCGACTCCACCGAGAATTCCTCTTTCGAGGAAGCTCCCTGAATCTACTAGTTCTTCTATACGTTCTCGAACCGTCAGTTTTCCTAATGAATGCTGTTGTGCGACGCGATCAGGACCTCCCATTTCACGTGCCAAAGCACGTCTCCGGTTGATTTCCTCGATTTCTGGATCCCAAGTCATCATCATTTCCCTTATTGCAATATACCTAAGACTTTGGCAGGATTTCCATAAGGACAAAATTGGAAGAGGTAGGGTGAACCCAGGCATTAGCAGCACCGGGCACGCGAGTCACTCGTCCGCCATTTTCTTCTACTTGACTGCAAAAGGCATCAACATCGTCAGCTTCATAAGCTATTAGATACATTCCCTCACCGTGTGGATTAAAGCCATTCTGGCGTTCTGACATTAGTTTGGCGATGGGACTTTCGTCAGTAGGTTGGCATAGTAGGAGCAGTGTTGCGTCCCCATAGCCCATCGCCTGGAAGTCGAATTTTCCCACATCATTAAATCCTCTATCTCCGACTTTCTGCATACCGAAACGCTTCGAATGATTCTCGATGGCCTCATCCAGATCGTGGACGGCGACTGTATAATTTTTCAAACTCAGCATTGGGGCTTCTCCTGTTCATATTTTGAAAGCTAGTAGGTTTCTCCAGAAATCTTTGACTTGTCGATTTCGCCTAATGATTTTGGTGTAGTGAGCATAACAAACAAAGCTGCAGTCATTAGTGCAACGACAATCCAAACGATAATTTTGTCTGTTCCTGTGATAGCGATACCCAGTGTCACCAAAAGAGGGCCTGCGAATGATACGACTCGACCTGAGAAACCCAGTAATCCATAGAGCTGAGCTGCTTCATCCTTTTGGACGCTTTTAGCAGCTAAAGATCTGCCTGATGATTGTACGGGTCCTATGAACATGCCTAGGAAAATACTGACGATCCAGAATGTGAGCTTGTGGTCGATAAGCCCAATTATAATTCCAGATAATATTAGACAAATCAGGGAGACCAAAATCACGAAACGTGGTCCGAACCGATCGTCCAAGAAACCGCCGGGGATTGCGCCGATTCCAGCCGAAATATTCAGAGCGATTGCAAAAAATAAGACTTCTTCGGTGCTGAACCCGTAGATGCTGGCAGCGAATATGCCGCCGAACGCGAACAAAGCCGTCAGGCCTTCAGCTAGGAAGAGGCGTGACAGCAAGAATTTCCACATACCCCGGTATGTGAGTAGGCGTAGGATTCTTTCTTTTGTAAGGCCCACAGAGGCGTATCCCGGCTGGTCGAGGCTTGCCTTCGGCAACTTATATAGAGCGATGACGATTGGGAGGCCAAATACTACTAACCAACCAGCACCGAGAATACTAGTAATGCGGACATTCAGAAGATTCTCATCGGGAATTAAACCCGACATCATGAGGCCGACAGCTATCCCGAGACACATGACACCACCTACGTAGCCCAGACCCCACGCTAGAGCAGACGTCCGACCAGCTCTTTCAGGAGGGACAAATACCCTCAGTAGAGTGTTGTATGGCACAAAAGAAGTTTCTACACAAAAACTGCCTAGGCCGACCAGAAGCAGTGCTGGAATTGCAAATGAAGGTTCAGGCTTAATTAGTATGAGCGTGGCACCACTCACGCCACCGACGAACACGAATAATGCTAAGACAAATCGGTGTGTCCTGACCCCATTAAGCACTAAACCTAGGAGAGCGCCAACAAGACCAACGAATACGCTCGTCACAGTTACCATTATCCCCCAGGCTTCGGTACCACCCTCTCCATCCCAAACCTCCTGAGTAAAGTACACACTGAATACAAAAGTTCCTATGATTGCGCCATAGCCAGATGTTGCCCAGTCGTAGAGTATCCATGCAAGCACTTTCCCTTTGGGCATCGAAGCTCCTCTCAGGAGTTATGTACGAGGTCGTATATTGTCTGTAGTTAGCCCAGCGGGGCATCAGAGACGATTTTACGATCTTTCAATTCTTGTTGTTCGTCGGCAGAAAAATTCAGAAGCTCATTTAATACGTAGTTGTTTGCATTTCCAAAAGTGGGCGCCGGACCGGCAACTCCCTCATTTTTATTTTTTGATTTCCAGGCAGTTCGGGTGTGTGGGAATGTACCCATTTCAGGGTGATCGACATGCACTAATGTGTTTCTGTGCTGAAATTGTGGGTGGCTGAAAGCTTCGTTGAGGTTAAGCAGTGCTCCTGCTGGGATGCCGGCTTCCTGTATAGTGGTCTCCGCTTCCTGCGAGGTAATCGTGCTCGTCCAAGCTCCAAGCAGTTCATCAATATCATCGTGATAAGTTTGTCTGCCATTTAGATCAAGGAAGCGTGGATCTTTTCCGACTTCAGGTTTACCGATTAGTTCAGCTAAAGACTGCCATTCGAGGTCAGTTCTTACCGTTATGGCTACCCACTCGTTGTCACCCTTACATCTATAAACCCCCTGAGGCGCGAACCGTTCGTGTTTGTTGCCAGTGCGATTGGGCGATCTTTCATTCATCATCACGTCCATAAGCGCAGGTGCGATTAGCTGCATTTCACCTTCTAGCATGGCTAGCTCAATGTACTGTCCGTGCCCCGTACGATTTCTGTGTCTGATTGCGCCCATCACAGTTAGTGCTGCTGTGAGGCCAGCATTTTGATCACAATAAAATTGAGCAGGTTTTCCAGGATGCCCATCGGGGAACCCTGTGAGATGTGAAAGGCCACTCATCGCGTCTATGCCAGGGCCGTAGGAGGCTCTGGATTCGTATGGCCCTGATTTGCCAAATGCAGGCATGGAGACGCATATAATGTCATTCTTGATCTTCTTTAGCTCTGTGTAATCAATTCCTAGTCGACCGACAATTTTCGGTGAGAAATTTTCCATGACTACATCAGCATTTGCAACAAGTCGCAAGAAGATGTCCTTGCCTTCTTCTTGCTTCAGGTCAAGCGACAATAGCTTTTTCCCACGATGGAGTTCGTTGAAGAATGCGGTTCGGTTGTAGGCATGATCTGGCGCACCTTCAATCGGTGGCGGAGCGCCAGGACTTTTGAGACTTCTTCCTCCTGGGGATTCTATTTTTATAACCTCTGCCCCCATATCAGCAAGCACACATCCCGCCACGGGGCCAGCAACAGCTGTAGTTAATTCGAGAACTCTAATTTTATTGAGGGCCCGAGCCGTCATTGAATAACCCCCTTATTTCGTAATTCAGTTCTTTCTTCTTCTTTGATTCCGAGAAGCCCTTCGAGGATTTCGTCAGTATTTTCACCGATTAAGGGGGCCCGTTGATTAATCCAAGGTGTTTCACTCATCAAAGCGGCATGACCCGGTTGGAGAAGATTTGGTTCCAGTGGGTGTTCAAGATTGACTAAAAAATTCCTTTCCTCAAGATGGGGGTCTCTTAAAATTTCTTCTGGAGTGAGTACCTCGGTGAAAGGCAATCTTAGTTCCTGTGCCAGTTTTACCACTTCAAATTTATCTCTAGTAGAGAGCCATGAATCCATAATGTCATCAATTTTGTCAGCATTGCCCATTGGAGTATCAAATAATGGTTCCAAACCAATGTTAGGCATTAAAACGGCGAGAAGATCCTGATTTCGATTATTCCCGTGGGCATGGACGTACCCATTGAGACAAGGTCTGATAGTTGAGGGATAGAGATATTGCGGTTCGGTGAATAGCAACCGATTCCCATTACGCTGGGCGACTTTGCCATTAAAGAAGTAACTTTGAGTTGGCCCACCGATTAAAAAAAGAGCCGCGTCTATTGCGGCCACATCAAACCAGTCTCCCTCTCCCGTATTATCTCGATGCATGATCCCCACGACGGTCGCCGTGGCGCCATGAAGTGCCGTATGCTGGATGACGAGGTCATCGTATGGCTTGACGGGTTCACGATCTGGCTCTCCTGTGAGTCTAAGATATCCGCCTATGGCGACATCAACTATTTCACTCCCGTGATAATTCTTGTAGGGACCTGACTGTCCGAAGTGGCTCATTGAGACCATGATGAGATCAGGACGTGAAGACGCAAGAGACTCAAATGAAAGTCCCACAGTATCTAAGTATCCTGGATCGAAACTTTCTAGAACGACGTCGCAATTGAGAATGATACTTTTGGCTACGGCCTGTCCGTCCGCGCTGTCAAGATCAATACCTATTGATCGTTTGCCAGCATCCAAATGTAAATGTCTGCCGCCGGTCTCTAAATTTTTTTTGTCGTCTCGAAACGGGCCCCAATGCCTCAGAGGATCACCTTCAGTTGGTTCTAACTTAATTACATCAGCTCCAAGACCGGCAAGTAAACGACCGGCATAATTGAAGCTGCCGGTCGTTATATCAGCAACTCGAATGCCTTCCAAGACTGCCGTTTCTTTTGTGTTATTTGCTTGCTCTGTCATAGTTATATTGGCTCTCCAACCGTGCTAGTTTACCGGCTTAAAAACCTGAGAAGTTGCCATCTCTTTTTTCGAGGAAAGCACGAACACCTTCGGCACGATCATCAGAAAGAGTCACTAGGGGCAAGACCATAGCTGAAAGGTCGAGCGCGCGCTCATAGTCCATACTCATTGTTTTGTAAGCCATCAATTTACCGACTTTTTGTCCAATCGGTGGCCCAGAGGCGACTTCCTTCGCAAAGTCTTCAAGTTTTGAGTCGAATTGATCTTCATCTACCAGATAATTAGTGATCCCCGCCTCATGACCTTCTTGTGCGGACAAGAACCTGCCAGTGAACATCATCTCCATAGCCAGTCGCCATCCGATGATTTTTGGGATTGCCCAGAATCCACCTAGATCTGCATATAGTCCTCTTTTTACATAGGCCACTTGATAGCGAGCGTTGGATGAAGCCACAGCGAGATCAGAGAGACAGGCAAGATCGAAACCGGCACCGACACATGGTCCATTAATTCCGGCAATTACTGGGATATCAAGTTCGCGTAATGCTTTAAATGTCTTCGTCTCATGGTGAAAATTCATTCGTTCACCTTCGGGATCGGGTGCGCCAGGATTAGGGTTGCCTTCTTTTGGATTAACATGACCTCCGGTTGCGCCTCCAGCATGATCCATCCCCGAGCAAAAACCACGACCTGCTCCAGTAATTATGAGTACTCGTATGCTGCGGTCAAAGCGTATCTCTTCGAAGACTTCCCGCATTTCCTTCAGCATGGGAAATGTCAGGGCATTTAATTTTTCTGGTCGATTAAGAGTCATCTTCATGATGCTCTCATCGTCACCTATACGCTCCACAGTTATGTCTTGGTATCCCATTATTTTCTCCTTGTCGCTTTTTCACACGCAGAGTTATTGATTGTGCATCGGCTCATAGTAACGTTGAATTCCTACGTTGTAACTTATTGTCGGAAAATTAAATCAAAAATTTGAGATAAGGATTAAAGATCGGTTACAGTAACGAATCTATGAACACCGAATTACCTCTCAGCCATTTGCGTGCCTTGGATCTCACCGACGAGGCTGGTGCCTTTGCGCCTAGATTATTCGCGGACATGGGTGGCGATGTGATTCGAGTGGATCCGTCATTGGGAGGGAGAATTCGATCAAGGGCTCCTTTTCTTAATGGTCAAGAATCACTCGAAACTGGCTTGACACATTTGTATCTAAATATAAACAAACGATCCATAGTGCTCGATCCAACTGACCCGTCAGATATCAATATATTCGAGCAGTTGCTGCAGCGCTCAGACTTTTTATTTCATAGTACGACAGGAGAAATCTCTTCCCCACTATCTGCCTGGAAGGAATTAGTCGATCTCAAGAATCTCAATAATCAATTAATCGAGGTCGAGATCAAACCCTTTGATGATCAGGAATATTGGGAGAATTGGCGAGGCGGAGATCTAGTCACCTCCGCTCTTAGTGGTCTTTTGTATGTAAGCGGATCTTTGAATGGGCCACCGGCGCTTGCCCCCGGTGAACAGAGTCATATTATGGCGGGCTTGAACGCCATGACTGGGGCACTAATTGCATTGGCCGAAAGAAATAAAAGTTTGGATTCTGGTGGACCTTCAGTTTCAGTGTCAGCTCAGGAGGCACTCACGATGAGTGTTCTGCAGACGTCGAATATTAATTTTTGGGAAATTGATGAACGGGTGCCGGTTCGACCAGGGATAGCTCCACCTATTTACAAGTGCTCAGATGGACGGTGGGTAGCTCTGCGGATAAGACCCGACGGTATCGAAGATTCGGTGAGGTGGCTAGCAGAATCAGGGCTCGTCACGCAGCAAGAAACTGATCATATCCTCTCAATGGAGCGTATTCGTACGGATCTGAATAGAGACCCGTACGTTCGGGCAAGACTTGAACGAGTCGCATTAGCGAAAACATCAGAGCAACTCCTTGAAGAAGCCTGGAATCTTGATCTCATTGCGATGCCCGTAAATAGTCTTGAGGACGTTGCTCAAGAGGAGCATTTTATTGCTACTAATCAATTCAGCTCAGTAAAAATGCCTGATGGGCGTGATATAGAGGTGCCAAAGAGCCCGCTTGATGATTTAAATCGGCCAATGTCCCTAAGCCCCGCGCCAAAAATGAATGAGCACCGCGATGAAATTCTTGCCGAATTGACCGAGAAGGCCTCTTTTGAAAAAAAATCAATTGCTTCTTATGTGGGTAAATCAAATATGTCTGGGAAGCCACTTGATGGATTGCGTGTACTTGATTTTTGTTGGGTATTGGCAGGCCCGATAGGTGGTCGGATTCTTTCTAACTTTGGTGCTGAGGTCATACGTGTCGAGTCGATTCAGAGACTTGATGCTTTTCGAGTAAGACCATCTCCGTCTAACACTGACTCACTAAATCTTGGTTATTGGTTTAACGACGTGAACACTGGGAAGCAATCAATTTCTCTTGATTTGAGTACGGAACGGGGTAAGGAGATTGCGCTGGACCTAGCTCGGCAGTCT
This sequence comes from uncultured Chloroflexota bacterium, assembly GCA_913051185.1. Taxonomy (GTDB): domain Bacteria; phylum Chloroflexota; class Dehalococcoidia; order UBA2979; family UBA2979; genus UBA2979. The sequence goes on from CAJXBM010000006.1 coordinate 18,002, forward strand.
GACGTCGTAATAAACAATTATCGACCGCACGTACTTGATCGACTTGGTCTAGGATTTGGGGCCGTCAGTAGACTTAATCCGAAAATTATATACGCGCATTTACCAGGTTCTGGGCGTGACGGTCCTTGGGCTGATAAGCCGACAATGGGTGGACATTTGACTGCTGCTGCTGGTTTTAATCAACTAATGGGACGTCCCGAAGATCCGCCACATGGCATTGGATGTGCGTACCCAGATTTCACCTCACCTCAAATTTTAGCAACCAGTGTTCTTGCAGCTCTAGAGCACCGGCATCGTACAGGTGTCGGACACGAAATTTGGTTGAATCAGATGGGATCAGCACTTTCCTTTATTGGAGTTCCTTGGCTTGCTTTTCAGGATAAGGGGAGAGTGCCACCGTCGGCACTGAATCGCTCACCTAATGCTTGTCCTCATAATGTTTTTCGTACCAAGGGAGACGACAGCTGGGTTGCGATTGCATGCGAATCAAGTGCTCAATGGGATGCACTGAGACGGATAGTGCCTCGGTTTTCATCCGACCTTAATTTACCGGACTTTCATTTACGCGAATTGAAGTTGAGGGAAGTTGAAATCGAATCAATAGTGAGCGAATGGACGATGCAACATGAGTCTTGGGAGTTGGCAGAAATTCTTCAGGAAGCAGGTATTCCTTCTGCGCCCGTTGTGAATTTGCAAGAATCTGCGGAGATGAGTCCTCTAAAGAACCACTATAGAATTGTCCGACAACCTGACGCCCCAGATCGCCAACTTTTCGTTGATGCTGAGCCTATTCGACTAAATGGGCAGTCTGCCGAAATAACTCGAGCCCCGATGTTCGGAGAGCACACACACGAGGTACTCAGGGAAATTCTGGGATTTTCTGATCAAGCAATAGCGGATTTAGTTTTGCAAGGTATAGTGGATTAGACGCTTAGGGGGAGATGTTGAAATTCGACAATTTTCATGATTGCACTGTCGTCATTACCGGTGCAGCTAGTGGTATAGGTAAAGCTCTTGCACTCAAGTTCTTGAACGTCGGTGCTAACGTGGTCGGAGCGGATCTTCTGACCCAGCAGAGTGCCTTCGCGCAACCAGAATTTACCAAATATGAGAATAAGTTTTCACCGGTCGTATGCGACGTATCAAGTATTGAAGATTTACGGGCCATGTGTGAAAAAACTCTAGAAGTGTACGGTGAAGTAAATATACTCATAAATAACGCCGGTGTAATGACACGTTCAGAGTTGGCTAAATCAACTATCAGTGATTGGGAATGGATTTTTGCGGTCAATTTGTTTGGCGTAGTGCGAGGTATCGAAGTTTTTCTTCCTCACCTCCGTTCGGCAACAAGAGCACACATAGTGAATACAGGCTCTATGGCTGGACTTGCTCCGAGATTAGCCGGTGGGCAAGCAATTTATAGTGCTTCTAAAGCATCGGTGGTGTCATTTTCCGAGACTTTGCGTGCGGAGCTTGCACCACAGTCGATAGGAGTATCAGTCCTTTGTCCCCATTCAATTAATACAGAGATTTGGAGATCTGAAAAACATCGGCCAGAATCATATGGAGAGTCTCATGAATTTGAGATACCCGAACGCGCAAGTCAGGGGATGGATCCTGATCAAGTTGCAGATCTGGTTTTGGCGGGTATTCAGGATGACAGGGAATATATCTTTACGGATGCGCATGGGATTACGACTGATCGTATTCCTACGCGAATAGCTAGAATGGATGAGGACCTAAACTGGTTGCGATCAAAGGTGTTAGATGAGGGGGGGAATTAAATGAAATTCGGAGCATTTTTTTTGTCAGGATCGGCCGAATCTGAAGACCCAAAAATTGTATTTGATCGACTCTCGGACTATATAGTTTCGGCAGAATCGTTAAATTTTGACTCGTTGTGGTTTGCGGAACATCATTTTTCTAATTATGGATATATTCCAAATCCCTTATTGATGGCTACCAAAGCGGCAACACTTACCGAGTCTATTCGAATTGGAACTGCAGTTTTGGTGTTGCCTTTTTGGAACCCGCTTCGAGTTGCGGAAGATATAGCACTTACAGACCACCTCACGGATGGTCGTCTTGAAGTCGGAGTGGCCCGAGGCTACCAACCATTTGAATTCAAACGATTCGGACTGACCATTGACGACGCTCGTGAACGTACTGATGAAACGTTAGAGATTTTGTTAATGGCGCTCACTCAGCAAACATTTTCGTGGCAGGGTGATTATTTTGATATACCTGAAACTACTATTCTTCCGGCACCTAAACAGCAACCGACTCCACCAATTTGGCTTGCAGCGCACACTCAAGAGTCCTTCGAAATCGCGGCACGATTTGGATTAAATGCTTTCACGACAAATTCGGGTAGAACGATTGATACTCTGGCAGAAGGATGGAGTCACTATCAGGAAGCACTTGACCGATACCCAAGTGCTCCAAAAATGCTTGGCGTACAGGCTCAGATATGTGTGACTGATTCAGATGAAATCGCTCAAGAGCAGATGACCCACTTTCGATATCAAACTCGGCAGGCAAGAAACCTTCGGAGTGGAAATGAGCAGGTAGTCTCTGGTGTCTCGACCCCACTTCCCTATGCGGATGAGCCAGGCCTTGACGAAATTTTCACTGACAGGACGCTTTCAGGCAGTCCAGATACGGTAATTAAGAAAATTAAGGCATATCAATCAGTTGCAGAAATTGATCAGCTTAATTGCGTATTCCAGGTAGGTGGCATGGATCCAAAGCTAATAAGTCAGTCGATGAAACTATTTGCTCAGGAAGTCGCGCCCGAATTTCGCTGATTTTTTACTAAAGTACTCGATACTTGAGAGCAAACCGAAGTCAGCAAGGCTACTGCGTCTCGCACTCGTCGCAGATACCAAGTATTTCGACAGAATGCCCGCTGACTTTCCATCCGTTTGCGATTTCAATATCTTTTATTTCAGCTTCGATTTTCTTCTCCAAATCATCACTGAATTTGACATCAATCGCGGTGTCGCATCCTTTGCAAAACACATGATGATGGTGTGTTGTAGTTTGCACCGTGGTTTCTAGAAATTTCTTGCCATCAGGCGATACGAGGGTTTCGATTAATCCCGCATCCAAAAGTTCGCTGATGGCTCTGTATAATGTAGATAGTGCGAGTCCGCCAGAGCTACTTGAGATAATTTCTTCGATCGTTTGTGGCCGAGGGTCACTTTCCAATATGTGTAAAAGCTCAAGACGTGGTCGTGTGGCCGATAAACCTCGTCCCCGCAGTTTGAATTTTTGTTCCGGTGTAGTCTCTATGCCGTCCACTGTTATTGGACAGGTTCAGCTACGAAAACCGGGATTTTTCGATCGGTCTTGGCTTGATAGTCCGAATAGGGTGGGTAGGCCTCTACTGCTATTTTCCAAAGACGGCTTTTTTCCGTCGAATCGGTAACTTCACGTACACGCATATTTTGGACGATATCAACGTCTCTGATTTGTACATCGGGATTAGCCCTTAGATTGTGATACCAGACTGGATGTGTTGGTGCTCCACCTCGCGACGCAACCAATACATAATTATCACCATCAGCGACACGCATTAGTGGAGTTTTACGAATGGCACCCGTTTTGTTGCCTGTGTTTGTGACAATAATGCAAGGCAAGCCCGTTTCACGCAATGTAACTCCTTCTGCTCCATTTGTGCGTTCATAAAGTTCGACCTGGTCAGCAACCCAACCTGAGGTGCTCGGGATATATTCACTCATAGCTTTTCCTATTCTTGCGATTTATTATTTGTTGAGATTCTTTATGGTAACTGGAGTTTACCATCACATATTGGGCGAGATGGTTTCATCATGGTAAGCCTAGACCTGGTCCAGTTGGCAGTAGAACTCTACCGTCCTGGATCGGTGGTAATTGGATTCCTGCAGCAAACTTCCCTTGTATCCAGGGAACTTCTACCCAAGTGGCCATGGGAGCAGCGAAAGCCCACTGAATCGATGAGTATAATGACGGACCAATTCTGAAATTGTGGGGGGATAGCTCGGTATTATAGAGCTCGGTCAACACGTTAATTCGCTTAGCTGCAGTCAGGCCACCAATTTTAGTAATTTCTGGTTGTAAATATGTCACTACATCTGCAGCTAAAAGGCGATGAAAATCTTCAAGCGTATATTCGTTTTCTCCTGCGGCAATTGCAAGCCCAGTTTGCTGAGCGATTTTCTTCATTCCAGCATGATCTCTCATTGGTCTGATTGGTTCTTCAAACCAAGTGATGCCTCGAGAAGCCATATCTAATCCAATATTTTTAGCCTCTTGTATATTGAAATGTCCGTTGACATCCACCATGATGTCTAATTCATCGCCGAAGGTATCTCTTAAGGCATGTACGTATTTGGATTCTACTTCATGTAATTTGACAGCCCTAATTCCACTATCAATGGCTCTTTGAGTTTCGGACACTACGGCGTCTAAATCCCGCAGAGGAGGCAGGCTCGCATATGCCCGTATTGATTGATGAATCTGTCCACCAAGCAGTTGCACCACGGGGACGTCAAGTTGTTTTCCCAAAAGATCCCACAAAGCAATATCGACGCCGGAAAGTCCCATCAGGAATATACCTTGATCGGCGTACCGATAGCCGAAGTCCCATAGGTCAAACCAGTGTTTTTCGATACTACTTGATTTTTTGCCGAGTAGCTTCGGGGTGATCAGATTATCAATGGTACTCGCTATCGGTAGAGCTCCTCTACCAAATACATCTCGATCAGGAATACCCCACCAAGCTTCACCAATACCAGTTGTGCCGTCACTCGCTTCAATTAGGACGAGTACTTGCGTCATTGGATTAGCAGACTCTACTCTCACTTCAATATTTTCGATGGTGGTCATAAGTTATCCCTGTTGCTTCACGTGTTCGAGAATTAAATCTGCTACTACTGTGGGCTGTTCCTGTTGGACCCAATGGCCGGCATTTTGGACAAATTTATTACCGCGGAAGTCAGTACAAGTCTGCGACTGCATCAAATCTAGACTGCCTGGCCTCTGATAAGCTCCCCAGTCGTTCTCGCCAGCAATGAAAATGGCAGGCACGTCGATCGGCAGTCCTGCAAAAGATCGCATAATTTGCTGATTAGGACCATACGACCCAGATCGATACCAATTTAATCCTCCCTGAAATCCGGTTCGCCTGTACTCGATTGTGTAGATATCTAATTCCTCATTGGTTAGCCACCCACAGGAGTTAATCTGGCTCTGACTTGGGGCCTCTTTTGCCACTGTGTCAGCCATCGTGTCATCCAAATCCATTATGTAGTAGGTCGGCATCGTAGCGGCTTCTTCAGCCGACCAGTCTCTGAGCGGTGAGGGATTATTCTGTGCCCAATCCGCACTCTTATGGTGATAGTACGATCGAAGAAACATTTGCAAGCCTTGCGGAGCATCAAGCATATCTTTGTTTGCTGGTTCAGTGGTGTAATACTGTTGATAATGTTTCCTGGGCCTTGCTAGCTGAGCCATTGCAGAGTGGATATCATAATCAGTCGATCGGCTTTCGGTTTTTTCTAATCCTGGTATTCCAGCAAAAGGTGCACTCATAAGCACAAGGGATCTAAACTTGTCAGGACGAATGCTTGCCGACCAGCCAGCAACTGGGGAGCCAAAATCGTGTCCTACAACCGCAGCGACATGATCTTTTCCTAAGCGGCCGATTAGTGCAACGCAATCAGCGACTAGATTCAGCATAGAAAAGGGCTCGAGTGGGCCCGCGTACTGATCACTCCATCCTGTGGTTTGTCCATATCCCCGCATATCCGGAGCAACAACATGGAATCCTGCCTTCGCGAGGGGGTGAAATAATTTACGCCAGCTGTAGGCGATTTCTGGGAAGCCGTGTAACAGTAATATGGTTGGATTTTCAGGATTTTCGTATCCTGATTCGAGCACATGCATATCTAAACCATTGACTCCGCTTATGACTTGTGAGCGGACGGAGCCATCCATATCTGCCAACCAAAATTCGGTTTTCAGTTTCATTTATTTTCTCCTGATTCCTGATGTAGGGGGGATTTATTTTTTTGCCAGCTCGTAGACACTGAAGTGCTCTACTGTAGCTACCTTTCTCCCGGAATCGGAGCTTATTTCAGTGAGGAGCTCGAGGAGTTTGTTGCCGTTTCGTTCAGAAAAGTTGGTGATAAGGCCACGAGTAACCGATGCTTCTCCGGCGAATAGAGGGGAATGATGCCAGATTTTTCCTTGATAATGAATCGTGGTGGATAAACCGAAGTACTCGTATATGAGGTAGATTGGGTTACCCCATTGACTTATCGGCACAATCTGTTTCCCATCTATTTCAGGAGGGAAGCCAGTCACCGAACTGATTTCCGAGAACGAGGAGGCGTCATGCTCCCGAGTGATTTCCATCATTTTACCAACTAAATCAGGACTTCCAAGAGAGTCGCGTAATTCTTTTTGGACTTTTTCATTCGGAAGCGAAGGGGCAGGTGTTGCTTGGACAAAGATGCCCGAGCAACGGGAGTCACTTGGATTGTCACCATACATGTTGAAGGTTTGCTCTGTTTCATTGAGGTCGATGTGCACTGTTTCATCACTATAAACCGGTTTGCGGAACTTTAATTCGACATAACCGGTATCTAGCCACTTTGTATTTTGAGTTAGTATGCCGGCACAAACATGCTCATATAGAGCGATCCCGGGCACAAAACCACCTTGAAATCCTAGCGATTTGGCTTTCTCGTCATCATGTATTCCGTTAGGACTGATGTTTCTTGGAGTCGTTTCCCAGTTTACTGATTTGAAATGTGGTGTTTGCATGTGGTTATCTTACTTGTTTCCCACTTTTCTCACTAGCTTTTGAGGGAGCTTTCTTATGTTACGAATTCAGAGTGGCTGAAGAAATAATCACTAATACTCCCTACTGTCCTGCTCACAGGTATCTAGAGCTAACTTAAGAGCACCTCGCTCATTATTACTTGCCGTTAAATTCCAGCGAGTTTTCACTGTTATCCATGCTTGAGCGTACTGGCATTGATAGTCAGGATTCGCGGGCATCCATTTGTCGGGGGTCTTTGCACCCTTTGTTCTGTTGCTCGATGCCGAGACTGCAATTAGATGATTCGGATCTTGGAGGTAATTAAAGTATGACCGTTTTGTCTCATCATCCCATTGCCATGCACCCGACAGGTGAGCATCCTTGAGTGGAACGATGTGATCGATATCAAGTTCAGAGGCTTGTTCAACTGAGTTCCCAGTAAATTGATCGATCCAAAGACCTGTATTAACTATACATTTCGTAGAATTCTTAAAAGTGACAGGTATGAGTGATTGGGCGATTAGAACCTCGGCCCGCGTATCCTGACAGTCTCCATCGGAATCGGTCCAATTTCCCCAGGAATCACGATCGTATTGTGATTCCTGGTTGGTTTTTGGCGTAATGGGTAATTGCGAGGCTGGGTTGATGAGGTCTTCCTTGAACCGGCGACTCTTTACTGGCCAATCAGTACTTATTTCTGGAAATCCGAGACGCTGCGCGAAGAAGATTCCTAATCCTCCTTTGTAATTTTCTGTGTCTCCCCACATATAGTTACATTCTCCCAGAAACTCAGCTCTGATTTTGTAACGGTTCACATGAATAGGCAGTGCAATGCCTGAACTTTGGGCTTTACTTGGAGCTCCATCTTGGTCAATAAACATCCAGGCGAAGCCACTCTGGGGTGGGTATGTCTGCCAGTTCGGTGCCGTTTGGATTTCTGGAGAGGCTCTCTTGATATCAAGAAAGTTACCTGTTCGTAAGTATCCGGAGCTTTCTTTGGTTACGATTCCATTTATTATCTCGCCGACATATCCGTCTCTGAATTCCATTTTTAGAACTGTTTTGTCGTAATTAGAGTCGCCATAGATTAGATTTCCTCGCCACCATCCAACTGGATTGCAGTCCATGGGAGTTACAGGGAAAGCGAATTCAGTAGTGGCGGGTGCTGATTTAGTCTCCGATTTTTCACGAGCTAACACCTTAGGGGTTATGGAAATGTCGAGAGTTTTAGTCTCTAGGTCAACACTAGTTTTTGGTTGAATCTGGCGATCTGGTGGGTTGTCAGGATTCAGGTTTGTTGTGCAGCTGGTTAGTAAAACCAGAGTGATTACGTATATCAGCCCGTATTTCATTCCCTAGAGGATAATGTCTATCGTTTATCGGCATGGTAAGTTAGAAAAAATAAGGAGATTGAAATGAAGATCGGAATATTTACGGGGGCGCTTGCTACAGGTCTCACCTTGGGAGAACAAGTACGAGAGGTGATTACGGCTGAGGAACTAGGTTTCGATAGTTATTGGATGGCCCAGACGGGCGAAACTGATGTGCTCACGACCTTAGCACTTGCAGGTCGAGATACTAATAAAATTGAACTTGGTACCGGTGTGATACCTACCTATACGCGGCATCCCAATGTCCTCGCGCAACAGGCTGTCACCACCAATGCAGCCACTAACGGCCGTCTTCTTCTTGGTATCGGGCCATCTCATAAACCTAATACTGAGGGACTCGGTTTGAAGTATGACCGACCAGCCCTGCACATAAAAGAATACGTTCAGATTCTTCGTGCTTTGACAACCGACGGGAAGGTTAGTTTTACTGGAGATTATTACACCAGTATGACTGCAGGATTCAAGCTTGCAGGATCAAATCCGTTTCCAATTCTAGTGTCGGCACTTGCTCCTCGGATGCTTCATATAGCAGGTGCGATTGCTGACGGCACGGTCACGTGGATGGCTGGCCTCACTGCGCTGCGAAGTTATCTTGTCCCAACCATTCAAGATGCTGCGTCTGGAGCAGGTCGCCCGAGTCCAAGAATAGTCGCGGGTGTGCCGGTTGCTGTCGTTGATGATGAACAGACTGGTAGAGATGCTGCTGGCCAACAGTTCGAGGTTTACGGGCGACTCGAAAATTATCGGCGAATTTTGGACCGAGGTGAGGCAGAGGGACCTGCTCAAATAGCTATAACAGGTCCTGAGAACGATGTTGCCCTTCAATTGGACGAATATGCAGCAGCAGGCGTGACAGATCTGGTGGCAATGCCATATTCCGTTGGACCCGACCCGAAAAAGTCGATAGAGCGAACTCGTGATTTACTAGCTGAGATTGCGAGATCTAGTAGTTAGTCAGACTGAATTCAAATTGATTGTTTAAGAAGCCTAGCTAGCTTTTCGGTGAATCCGACAGTTGCTGCAATATCTTCAACTGTAGCTTCTCTGATGGTCTTTATATTTCCGAATTTTCGAAGTAAGGCCTTTTTCCGTTTAGGTCCGATACCCGGGATGGTATCCAGAACCGATTTGACTGAGTGTGTACGGCGTAGCCTGCGGTGATATGTGATTGCAAACCGATGAGCTTCATCACGAATTCTTTGCACGAGATACAGAGCTTCAGAATTTCGCGGCAGTAGGATAGGCTCAGAGAAATCTTTTACGAAAAGTTCTTCTTCTCGCTTAGCGAGTCCGCACAGTGGGATTTCTGCTCGTCCAAGATCGCGGAGGACGTCGATCGCCACGGAGAGTTGTCCCTTTCCCCCATCGATTATTACTAAATCAGGGATTTCATCCCATGCGGATGAAGTCTTGGCAGTAGTTGTCTCTTTTACTGCAGGACTGCCATCTTGTTTTAGATGTTTGAATCGCCTGTTGAGAACCTCTCGCATGGATGCGAAATCATCTTGTCCAACTACTGTCTTGATTTTAAAGCGACGATATTCAGAGGTCGCGGGTTGGCCATTTTTAAATACGACCATGGATGCAACTGTATCGACTCCTTGGTTGGTCGAAATGTCATAACATTCGATGCGGTTTGGTGTTTCACTGAGACCCAATTGTTCTTGAATCAGAGTAAGTGCCTTGCTGGTTTTGTCCTCGTTGGCAATCCACTGAGCGTGATACATATGAAGAGATTCCCAGGCATTTTTTTCCGTTAACTTGACCAGAGATTTTTTTTCACCGCGTTCAGGAATCAGGATGCGCACCTGATATGTGCGTCTTGCGCTCAACATTATCTCGATTTGTTTTTTCTCATCTGCATCAATATTTAGCAGAATACGTCTCGGGATGTATGTCGCCGATTCATAGTATTGGCTGAGAAATGCACTCATAATGTGTCCATCACTGTTGCCTGCTGTGCCATCGATGATAAATGAATCTGTGTCAGCAACTGATAACCCTCTAATGAAGAAAGCTTGAATACAGGCTTCATCAGAATCCCGAGCGAGCGCGAAGACATCGGCATCCATCGATTGCGTCAGAGTAGTTTTTTTATTATCAACTACGTTTTTGATTGACTGAAGTTGGTCCCGAAGATTAGCTGCACGTTCGAAGTCTAGTTGCTTGGACGCTTCAAGCATTTCCTCCTCAACATGTTGTTTGACTTGATCAGATTTTCCCTCAAGGAAAAGAATGGTATTTTGGATAACATCCGCATATTCTTTGGGCGAACAGTAGGATGTACAGGGTGCGATACATCGCTTAATGAAATAATCCAAACACGGCCTAGGATCGGTGCCCGTAATTTCCTTTGAGCACGAACGCCATGGGAATAGCTTTTTAGTCACGTCTAATGCTTGTCTGACAGAGCCAGCTGATGCATAAGGACCAAAGTATTTAGCTCCATCATCATCGACTTTGCGAGCGATTTGAACTCGTGGCCAGGGTGACTGGGTATCAATTTTTAAATATGGATAATGTTTATCATCCTTCAAGCGAACATTGTAATGAGGACGATGTTTTTTTATGAGAGTGGCTTCTAGATTTAGAGCCTCAGCTTCACTACGGGTCACAACGTGTTCTATTCGAACAACATCAGCCGCTAAGGCACGGACTTTCGGTTCTAGCGATCGTCCTGATCCGAAGTACGACCTGACCCGGGTTCGCAATTCGTTTGCCTTTCCAATGTATACGATTGTGTCTTTATCATTGTGCATGATGTACACGCCAGGTGATTTAGGCAAAGCACGGACTTGATGCATAATCTGATTTGTTGGCGTCATAATAGAATTCTAGTGCTCATCGAATGAAAGGTAACAGTATGAAGATAGGTTTTATTGGTTTGGGTAATATGGGTCGTCACATGGCAAGGCATATTATCCAAGCAGGCTACGAAGTAATTGTGCACGATCTTGACGAATTAGCGGCCGAGGAGCATTTGGAGTTGGGTGCTGAATGGGCTAAGAATCCAGCTGAGTTAGCTGCCCAGTCACAATTAATCTTTACGTCCTTACCTGGGCCAAAGGAAGTCGAGACAGTTACGTTTGGAGAAAAAGGTCTGGCTGAGGGTATCAATCCGAATACAACCTACGTCGACTTATCAACTAATTCTCCGGTTGTATCTAAAAAATTGCATCAGGAATTTGAAACGCTATCAGTAGAAATGTTGGACGCTCCGGTGAGTGGAGGCACGACTGGGGCAAAAGACGGAACTCTCGCAGTACTGGTTGGTGGAAGTCCGGAGAAATTTGAATTTGTAAAGGATGTGCTATTAACGTTTGGTGACCCTAGTCGAGTTCTTTATCTAGGCCCAATTGGTTCAGGTAATATAGCGAAGCTGTCACACAATTTAGTATCGATTACCAGTGGGATGGTGCTAGCGGAAGCTATGAGCCTCGGAGTGAAGGCTGGGGTAAACCCCGCTGAATTGCTTAAGGCAATTCAGGGAGGGGCATTTGGGCGGGGTGGAGCAGTACATTTCGCAGTTCCAAACATCGTACTTCCAGGCAAATTCGATGACGTGCAATTTGCACTAGAGCTTGCTCGAAAAGATCTGAGACTTGCATTAGATTTGGCTCGAGATGTCGATGTTCCGGCACGTTTTTGTGCGGCTGCTGAGCAAGAAGCAACTGAGGGAATTAATCATGGGTACGGTAAATTAGATCAGACTGCATCTTTCTTGGTACAAGAACGCCGGACTGGTGTAGAAGTCAGGCACTCTTAGTAGTGTTGAGTCGGCACTTATAAAGCCTGTTTGTCTTTAATTTTGATCAGAAAACTGAGTTTTGGTGATTCAACCTCAAATACCAGTTACCATGTACCATCCACAGGCGGGTAAATCACGAATTTATCAGTGGATGTTAATTGCTATTTTTTCATAAGAAAGGACCAAGAATTATGGGAGAGCTGACCGGAGAGCAAATTATAGCCAAGGCGCTTAAGACTCAGGGAGTTGAGCACGGATTTGGTGTTGTAGGAATTCCAGTAGGTGGGATTGCTGGAGCATTAATGAAAGAAGGAATTAGCTACCATGGGATGCGGCATGAGATGCCAGCTACCTATGCTGCTCAGGCCGTTTCGTATCTTAGCGGAAATGTTGGAGTTGCCTTGGCAGTTTCGGGCCCTGGCGTGCTGAATGCGGCTGGTGCATATGCAAATGCATGGTCAAATCGATGGCCGATGTTACTTCTGGGAGGTTCCTACGAGCGATCTGGACACATGCAAGGTTTCTTCCAAGAAACTGACCAGCTTACAGCAATGCGTCCATACTCGAAGTTTGCTGAGCGTGTTGAAGATCCTTACCGATTGCCAATTTACATCGCCGAGGCGATAAAGAAGGCAACTCACGGTACACCTGGGCCTGCATATCTGGATCTGCCTGGTGATGTTATTCAGAATTCCTTTGATGAAGATAAAGTTATTTGGGCACCAAAGGTGCTTTCACCGAGAAAGACATTATCTGACCCTGCTGATGTTGAAGCCTCAATCGCGGCCATTAAAACTGCAGAGCAGCCCTTAGTTATTTTTGGAAAAGGCGTTAATAATGCTGATGCCGCGGCTGAGATGAGAGAATTTGTTGAGCGCACGGGTGTTCCGTATTTGGCAATGCCCATGGCGAAAGGAATTATTCCTGATGATCACCCGCAATCAGCTGCTGCCGCTCGGTCATTCATACTACAGAACGCTGATTTGATAGTTTTGGTTGGAGCACGTTTGAACTGGATGTTGCACTTTGGTCTACCTCCAAGATTCAGAGAGGACGTCAGAGTTATTCAGTTGGACTTCAATCCAGAGGAAATCGGCGTAAATGTTGCGACTGAGGTTGCCTTAGTTGGAGATGCCAAGCTCACATTAGGACAAATGATTGACGTATTAGACAGGGACCCTTGGCAATTCCCGCAAGACTCCGAATGGCTCAATGAGGTTGGAGCGAAAGTTCGCGAGAACTTGGAGACCGTTGAAGGAATGAAGCAAGAGGAGAGTTCGCCACTTGGCTACTATAGAGCGCTGCGCTCTATTGACGAACGGTTGCCTGATGATATTGTGTTTGTTTCTGAAGGTGCAAGCACTATGGATATTTCGCGAACAGTTGTTAATCAAATGCAACCTCGCACTAGGCTAGACGCATCATCTTATGGATCAATGGGACTGGGGCATGGGTTTGCAATCGCCGCCGCAGTTCAATCCGGTAAGCGTGTTATTTGTCTACAGGGTGATGCAGCTTTTGGTTTTGCCGGAACCGAGTGTGAAGTGGCGGTAAGACACAATCTGCCTATTACTTGGATTGTATTCAATAATGGCGGTATTGGCGGAAACGATCCTGAAAACTATGCAGGAGCTGAGTCTGGCTACTTGCCAGCGGGCGCGATGAGCTTCGCTGCACGATACGACATCATGATGGAAGGCCTAGGGGGGAAGGGATTCAATGCAAATAATTCTGAAGAATTAGATGCGTGTATTGATGAAGCACTCAAGCTAGACGGTCCGTCTTTGATAAATGTTCCACTTGCACCAGATGCTAAGAAGAAGCCACAAAAGTTTGCGTGGTTAACACGAACATAGAAGCAAGTAATCATTGAACGGAAAGGCCACCGTGGTAGAACCTGCGGTGGCCTTTTTCGTTTAATCAGAGTTTCAGGAGTTGTAAGGAATAATCTGGATTATCATATTGATCTAGGAATTTAAGAAGTGAGGTAACACAATGGTTGATCTAAAGGACAGTCCAGACCAGGCGATTTTTCGTGAGGAAGTTCGCTCATTTATTACAGATAATCGTCCTCAGAAATCAGAGGATGCAGGCGACGAGTCTGGTTGGTCCAAAGATGCGCGAGAGCGGACAAAGGACTGGCGTGGTGCCTTGGTCGCGAATGGTTGGATCGCTCCGGCTTGGCCAAAGGAGTATGGTGGTGCGGGCCTCTCAATTAATGAACAATTTATTTTGAACGAAGAGTTGGCGGAGAACGGACTCTCCAATGAGGGTGGATTCGGCGTAATGATGCTAGGTCCAACTTTGATGATTCATGGCTCTGACGAACAGAAGACCGAGCATCTTCCTAAGATACTGCAAGGTGATTCTATCTGGTGCCAAGGTTGGTCTGAACCAGGTTCAGGATCAGATCTTGCTTCTCTCCAGACTCGAGCTGTTCGCGATGGTGATGAGTATGTGTTAAACGGTCAGAAAATTTGGACCAGTGGTGCACAACATGCGAACTGGATGTATATGCTTGCTAGAACAGACGGAGATGCCCCTAAGCATCGGGGAATATCAATGCTGATGTTCCCAATGGATTCGTCAGGTGTATCAGTGAGACCATTAACAAATATGGCTGATTCCCAAGGTTTCAATGAGGTCTTTTTCGAAGATGTGCGTGTGCCCGTAGAGAATCGCTTGGGCGAGGAGAACCGAGGTTGGTACGTTGGGATGACCTTGACGGACTATGAAAGATCTGGCATTGGTAATTCCGTTGGGACGCAGCGGAGACTTGAAGGTTTGTTGAAAACCGCCAGTAAACTGAATGCAAATGAGACTGTCGTTGGCAAGTCTAAGAATTGGAGATTAGGCTTCGCTGATCGTTGGATGGAGGCTGATATAGCTCGTCTATTTTCATACTGTAATAACACTATCCAGATGAATAATATGGTTCCAAATCATGAGGCTTCGATGTCCAAACTTTTCACCACCGAGCTTAACCAGAAGATTGCTGCTACCACCATCAAGCTTTTCGGTTTATATGGAACGCTTTGGGACGCAAATAGGCCCGAAGCATTGCGGGGCCGAGCTGCTAGTGCCTATCTCAGTGCGGTTAGTGCCACCATTGCTGGTGGTACAAGCGAAATCCAAAGAAATATTATTGCGACTCGAGGATTAGGGTTGCCACGCGGTTAGTACTGCAGAGCGGTTTTGGGAAAGACGTATGCCATATAAGGCGATGCCTCGATTTGAAACAGGTCTCCAGGAGCTAGGCGACGGCATTTATGCATATCTTCAATGGGATGGTGGATGGGGAGTAAGTAATGCAGGATTTGTTGATGGTGGGGATGAAGGACTGCTTGTTATAGATGCTTTGATGGCCCCTTCGATGACTCGAAAATTTATTGAAGGTATGCGATCAATCTCCGATGCACCATTTAGACAATTAGTTAATACTCATTCCCATGCTGATCATACCAATGGGAATCAGTTCATCGAGGGAGCTCAAATCATTGCCCATAAAAATTCTCGATTAGAGATGCTGGATGCGCGAAAGTTAGCGACTGAAGCTGCTCGTGTTAATCCACCACGAGGTGAAAAGCCAAGTTGGATTCAAGATGCCTGGTGGGAAGAACTTGTGGAAGTCAATTCACCACTTCCAGATATAACTTATGATAAATCGTTAACTTTGCACCATGGAGGGCTATCGCTCGAACTTCGTCATCAAGGACCCGCACATACGAAGGGTGATTCGTTAGTGCTGTTTGATGAACAGAAAGTTCTGTTTTCGGGTGATTTATGTTTTTTTTATTCAACGCCACTTTGCCGAGGTGATATGGAGAACTGGATTGACATCTGCGATTTTTTAATCATGTCAGACACAGAAAAAGTAGTTCCAGGTCATGGTCCTGTTGGTGGCAAAACTGAGATTGCTGATATGCGAGAATATTTTGATGTAATTCGAAACCAGACTAGACAAATGTTTGACTCAGGTGTCTCTGTTCAAAAAGCAATGGAACGGGTAGATGTAGGTGAGTTTAGTAAGTGGCCTGAGTCAGAGCGCAATGCGATGAACGTTTTGCATCTGTATGACAAATGGTCCGAAGAATAGATTCACCCCAAAATTCAAGTGCAACTTATCTAGGCCTGTAAAAAAACGTTACTCGTTTATAACCCAGCTGATGCGACTAATCTTGTAACATCGATTAACCGACAGGAATAACCCCATTCATTGTCATACCATGTCACAGTTTTAGTGAGATTACCTCCATCTACGGCCATTGTAGAAGCGGCATCATGTATGGCAGATCCTGAGTGTTTTTTAAAGTCCGATGATACGAGTTCGTCGGATTCGTAGTATAGAAAATCCTTCAAATTACCATTTGCAGCCTCTAAAAAAGCTTCATTGATGCTATCTGAGGACGGAGATTTTCTGAGTTTTGTAACAAGATCTACGACCGAGACGGTTGGCGTAGGCACCCGATAGGCGAATCCATCAATTTTCCCTTTTAAGTCTGGAATAATCTCTCCAATTGCACCTGCGGCGCCAGAAGAGGTGGGTACTATATTAAGGGCTGCGGCTCGCGCTCGTCTAAGATCTTTGTGGGAATTATCAACAAGATTTTGATCCCCGGTATACGCATGTATGGTCGACATTAGTCCGTTTTCTATGCCGAAAGAATCATTTAGGACTTTTACAGCGAGCACTATACAGTTCGTCGTGCAGGATCCAGCTGATATGACGTTGTGGTTCGATCCGTCATATTCGTTCTGATTTGCTCCCATAATTACGGTCCAGTCAACCGCTTTGGCGGGTGCAGAGATGATGACTTTTTTAACACCTTGTTTAAGATGGCCGGCTGCTTCATCTCCAGTTTTAAACTGTCCAGTACTTTCGATCACAATATCTACTCCCTCTTCGTGCCAAGGGATAGTTTCAGGTGCATTCGCGTTGAAGACTCTAACACTGCGATCACCGACATGCATCACGTCATTTTCTGTTGAAATTGAATCTGGAAATCGCCCGTAGTCTGAGTCGTACGCTAGGAGATGCGCTCTAATTTCTGCAGGGCCTCGATTTATAGCGACTATTTCGATGTCATCTATTCCGTGTTTGGACTGGTTTTCCCACCATGATCGAAAAGCTGTTCTACCTGTTCTCCCGAAACCATTTATTCCGACACGTACTGCCATGCTTGCCCTCCACGGATATCGTTAATATACGAATCTTAGCTTTGAATTGTCTGCTACGCATCTTACTTATGATCTAAACTGATCATTTCTTTTAAATGTGAAACTCAGTTCATTAAATAAGGAGCTTTACGGCAGCATCAGTACTTTGCCGTCTGAAATTTGAAATAATATAACGTTTTCGATTGTCAGTATCGGTCCACTCCTCTAGTCGACATTGACTATCATCTGACGCGATTTTTTTGGATTGATCCAGGTATTGGATGATTCTGGTCCTCAAGGCATCGTCGGCGGGAAACTCATGTGTTTGTGAAAGACCTGTCTCGAGTAAAAGGCCGCTTATATTTAAGATCCAACCGAAAAGTAATTGAGTCCAACCCAGATGGAAGCTTCTATCAGCGAAGTGTAACGGATATTTTTCGTGAGTTGCCTCGTTCGCAACAAACAACGACGTTGGACCGAAATTGGATCGTGCAAAATCACTTGAGGCTCTGTAGATAATCTTCATGATGGAATCTTCAGCAATCACAGAACCAGCAAAATATCCACCGATGCCGATTTCAATTGACTTAGTTTCCGGGTGACTTGCGAACGCCTCATGAGTCCATCTTTTCCATTCGTCAATTTCTTCAATGAGTCCTTTATGCGCTGCAGCGAGTTCAATTGATTGCCTGATTAAGGGCATTGCCGTTTGATAGCTACCCCCGCGTACGAGTCCAGCTGTATCCGATAGGGTTAAAAGAGATCTACTCCACATCGATGCATAACTGGCCATAATCATGCTGCGAGCACTTGGTGCATAGCCTGTTTTAACCAAAGCTGTGGATAGATTCAGACCTGTCTGAATAAGATCCCATTCTTTTTTCATTAAAAATCCAGTTTGTCGCCAAGCATCTTTTGATGTGTCGATATCTATACTTGGTTCGGTCGGCAAGGGTAGTTCATCAGGCACTTTCATGCCTGAAACGCGCTGTGGCGAATGTGCTATCGGTAGGTCATCATTACTCATATGAGACATAAAAATCAGTTCCTTTTTTTAATCTGAAAAGGTTCACCGCCTAGATATAGCGCGTTTTTACCCAAAATATCTTCAATTCGTAAAATCTCGTTATATTTTGCCGTTCGCTCGCCTCTGGCAGGTGCGCCTGTTTTGATTTGTCCCGATGACGTCGCTATCGCAAGATGAACAATAGTGTGATCTTCGGTTTCTCCCGAGCGGTGGGACAATACGGTATTAAATCCGTTTTGCTGAGCCATTTTTATTGCGTCTAGGGTTTCGGTTAATGTGCCGATTTGATTTGGCTTAATTAGAATCGCGTTTCCTGCGCCGAGCTGAATTCCCCGCTGCAAGCGCTCTTGGTTAGTGACAAACAGGTCATCACCTACTAATTGAGTAGTCATACCTATCTGCTCTGTTAGAAGAGTCCAACTCGACCAGTCGTCTTCCGCAAGGCCGTCCTCAATTGAAATGATTGGATAGAGTGATCTCCACTCAGCCCATAAATTAACCATTTCGCTGCCAGTCAGTATTTTATTTTCACAACTCAGTTCGTATGTTTCGTCGGCTGAAAATATTTCAGTTGCGGCAGGATCTAATGCGATTGCGATGTCTTTCTCTGGCTCCTTACCAGCACGAACGATGGCTTCAATCAGGAGGTCTAACGCAGCCTGATTACTATTGAGTGTTGGAGCAAATCCTCCCTCATCACCGACAGTGGTTGTGAGATTTCGTTCACCAAGTATCTGTTTGATAACCTGATAAATTTCCGCAATCCACTGAATTCCCTGTTGGAAATTATTCGCCCCGACCGGAACCAACATGAACTCCTGAAAATCGGTTGAATTGGTGGCGTGTGCTCCTCCGTTGAGGAGATTGCACATAGGAGTGGGAAGAACGTATTTGGACTGATCATTGAGATGTCGATAAAGTGGAATCCTTGCAGAATTCGCTGCAGCCCATGCCGTCGCAAGAGAAACTCCAAGTAGCGCATTCGCGCCCAACGTTCCTTTGTTATCAGTTCCGTCGAGATCTAAAAGTATGCGGTCGATTTCTGTTTGATTTGCTGCGTCATATCCTTTGATTGCAGGGGCAATTACGTTTTGGACATTTGCAACGGCTTTGAGAACGCCTTTACCGCCATATCTTGAACTATCTTCATCGCGGAGTTCTACCGCCTCATGGGCTCCGGTGGATGCTCCACTTGGGACAATTGCTCTTCCGTGCGAACCGTCTAGTAAGTCGATTTCTACTTCAACAGTTGGATTACCTCGCGAATCAAGCACTTCACGCGCCCAAACTCTATCGATCAATGATTTCTTAGCACCCACGATTTTACCCTTCTACCCGAGTCTATATTAATTCTTTCTCAGTGCACGCGGGTGTAAATCGTTGTAGGACTCTCTGAGTTGATTATCACTCAGTGCTGTATAGATTTGAGTAGTAGAAAGATTTGTGTGCCCCAGAAGTTCTTGAACTTTCCGAAGATGTATTCCTCCTCGTAGCAGATGAGTCGCAAATGAGTGACGAAGAGTATGGGGCGAGATGTGCTTTTTTAAACCAGCTGACTCAGCGGCATCATGAATGATTGCCCATGCGGCTTGTCTGCTAAGTTCATTGCCTCGTGAGCTGACAAAAAGCGAGTCAATTAATTTATTTTTGACTAGTTCTGGGCGGCTATTGTTCAAATAATCAATCAATATAAGTGCAGTGTCCGTGGGGAGGGGTAATTCACGTTCCTTGCTTCCTTTACCGGTAACCCTAATTGACTGACTTTTGTCGAGATTGATTGAGTCTAGCCTAAGTGTCACTGCCTCCGTCACTCGAATGCCCGTGGAATACATGAGACGGACCAGAGCTCTGTTACGCCCCCCCGTTGGAGTCTGTTTGTGAGTCTCAAATATTTCTAATAAGCGATCAATATCCTGGGTATTCAGAGCTTTTGGGATCGATCGAGCCTTTTTTGGTGAAGGTAGCTCATTAGCGGGGTGTGTATTGACTTCTCCAATATCTAACAAATAATTAAAAAAAGATCTCACTGCTGCCATTCTTCTTGAAACGGTAGCCTTGGCAAAATTTCTAGCGTTTAGGTTAGCGAGGTATTTTGAGACTGCAGTTGCATCACTAATATTGTTTTCACTAGAGAGATTAAGGTCATCTAGAAAAGTACAGAAGTCATTGATGTCCGTTCTATATGCTAATACCGTATGCCGTGAAAGATTTTGTTCTATCGCAAGAAAATCGATGAAACCTGGGATAGAGTCTGAGTGAAGTTGCATCGCAAATATCTTCCAGTACAGTATTAAGCAGTGAATACAATTTTATCAGTTGTGATCTAGTCAACCTGTAATAAGTCAAAAGCAAGTAATTCACTTTCAATAATTTCTTGATTTATTGACCCGGTATATTGTTTTTGGATAACTCCGCCACGGTCGATGAACAGAGTCTTAGGTAAACCCCATACTCCATAAGCCTTGGTAACTTCCTTTTTAGGGTCCCTGAGGAGATTAAATGTCAGATTTAATTTTGATCCGAAGTATTTGATTTGTTCCAGACTTTCCCTGTCCCCGTTGACTGCGAGAACTATCAAATCATCACCATGCTTGGTTTGGATTGCCTGAAGTTCTGGGAGCTCAATCTTGCACGGGCCACACCATGAAGCCCAAAAATTTAAAATGATTGGTTTCCCAACATAGTCAGAAAGTTTAATTTCTTCACCACTGAGACCATCTATGAGACGAAAATCAGGCGCGCGCATACCAATTTCTGCGGTTTCCCCTGGAGTAATTAAGCCGTAGTTCTGGAGAACTTCGTCTTCAATTTTGGTAGTCAGTCCTGACTCTGTTTCAAGATTTCTGTTGGCTTGTGTATCCAAGGCGTACCAAATGAGCCCGATCAAGCTAAAGATAAGTGACAAAATCAATACGCTGGCCACGAGAACGAACCTTCGGAACAATTGTTTTGACTGTGGTGTGGTTGTCATTTCAGAGCCTAATTCGTCTTGCTTCACTCTACCCCGTCAATCCGGAGAATGACCTCCTAGAGACTTGCACTCATAGCATTTGCTAGCGGCAACCCTGTGTTGAGTTTTAACCAATTGCGGCCTCGGTCATGTGAAGCGTATAACTTGTCCTCGGCCGCAATGAAGACAAGATCTTCCCAGTCCCAAGGTCGCGTGACACAGGGAATATGTTCCCATTCGTCCTCACTCTCTAGCATTAGTCTTGACCACGACACACCACCATTCGCAGATCGGAAAATCGCACCAATTTCACCAGGTGCATGCCTCGCTATGGATAACACTAACGAATCAGGTGCTCCTGGTAACACCGCTAACGAACCGGCAAATGAGCGGTCTAACCCGCCAAGTGATTGAATCCAAGAATAGCCCTCGTCTTCAGATCTATAAATTCCACTAGATGCCGTGGCGAATAAGCGATCGCGTTGTGTTGGATGCGCATAGATCTTGTGTATTTTGGGGTCCAGACCATCAGATCTTCGTAACCAAGAGTCTCCGTTATCCCTAGTGTGCCAGCTACCGCCTCCTAGGATACCAATTAAAATGCCTTCTTTTGCCTCTGCAACGGATACCGGCCGAGGTTTCTCACCTTTCGGTGGTGAAAACCTCCCATGCCTAATAACGTGTTTAACACCTTCGATTTCAGACCAGTCATCACCTTGATTCTCAGACGTGAATAATTTCCCATCAATTGTTCCAGCAAAAAGAACTCCTGAAGGGGTTATCGCTACCGATCCGATAGCTTCATTCAATGATTTATGCCAAAGCCGTCCACCGCGACCATTATGCACCCATGCGCCATCCAAGGAACCTGCGATTCCAATTCCATCGTAGTAATCAACGTCAGTAAAAGCTGATTCGTCGACTACTATTTTGGGCGTTCCGCCTGGTTCAAGAGTTAATAAACCCTCGTCTGTAGCGAGAACGATCCCTATGGGTTCATAAACTCGTTTACTGATCATCTATGTCCGTCCAATTCATTCAGTCATGAGATCGAGTTCTTTAATGCGTTGTACGATCAACGGTAAAGCGATTCCCGAAGCCGCTCTGACTACTATTGTGGCATATTCAGATAGCTGTGTAACCTCGGGATTAACTTCGATAAGTGGTTTGTTCTGCTGTATTGCTTCCACTGGGTACGCAGCCGCTGGGTATACCAGAGCTGTCGTGCCAATAGCCATAAAAACTTCAGACTTTGTGGACTCTAGTTGACTTTTCATGAGAGCTGATCGAGGAATTGGTTCTCCAAACATGACCGTGTCGCTTTTGATTATTCCGTTGCAATCACCGATTGTGCATCGGGGTGGTAGTTGTTCCGGATCGTAGATGAACTCGTCTTGCGGAAGTCTGTCACCGCACTCAATGCAACGCATCCACAAGCGATTGCCATGGATTTCAGTGAGCGAGAGATGACCGGCTCGTCGATGGAGGTCGTCTATGTTTTGTGTGATCAGATGTCTCAAGATACCTAATGTTTCAAGTTCAGCAAGAGCAATATGTCCCTGATTTGGGACAGCACTATCTAAAGTCTGTGCGAATTCGCCTTTATCGTTTGCTAGTCGGGTCTGCCACCAGTCATGCGGGTCGTCGATAAACCGTTGATATTGATCGAGGGGCGGTTCTCCATTTTTTGTCCAGAGTCCGTCATTGCCCCTGAACGTGGGTATTCCACTCTCTTTAGATATACCCGCTCCGGCGAGTGCCACCGTATACGGTCGTGTACGAAGAAGTGTGGCTGCCTTGTCTATAGAATCGATGACATCCAACTCCAAAATGGGTTCGTTGTCGTCATGATTACTGTGCATCTTCTAACAAGCTTTTGAGAACTGATGTGTGTCGTCGTATTTCAATAAAGTGCTACCCGCTCGCCAATTGCTTTGCGGCACGAGAAAGCAACTCTGCTGTCTCATCCCATCCGATGCACGCGTCGGTAATACTAACTCCATATTCGAGGTCGTCAAGATTTTCAGGCAGAGTCTGATTTCCAGGGGATATAAACGATTCCAGCATGCAGCCAGCTATATCAGTATTTCCTTCAAGTCTTTGCCTAATGAGACTTTCAAACACGATATGCTCATTTTCATGTTTTTTTCCTGCATTTGCGTGGGAGCAGTCAACCACCAGACGAGGTTGTAATCCGGCGTCGGTTAATATTTTCTGAGCGTTTGCCACTTGAGCCGCCTCGTAATTGGGTCCATCTTCGCCGCCACGTAGGACCAAGTGGGCTGAACTATTGCCAGCCGTATTAACGACACTAGTTTGCCCTGAAGTATCTATACCGATAAATGCTTGCGAAGCTCGGGCAGCTCTAATCCCGTTGACAGCGATGTCGATGCTTCCACTCGTTGCATTCTTAAAGCCAACGGGCATCGATAGGCCACTTGCCATTTGACGATGTGTTTGACTTTCAGTGGTTCGAGCACCGATGGAGGACCAAGTAACTAGGTCAGCTAGGTAAGCCGGTACAATCGGATCTAAAAATTCCGCACCCGCTGGGAGGCCTTTTTCATTAACAGCTAATAATATTTTTCTTGCGCGCTCAAGTCCTTCTTTGATTGATATTTCCCCGTTTAAATTGGGATCATAGATCAATCCCTTCCATCCGAGAATTGTCCGTGGCTTTTCGAAGTAAACGCGCATGACGACACAGATTTGATCTTTGACTTCATCGGCGAGTTTCACAAGTCGGTCGGCGTAGTCAAGAGCGGCTTTTTCATCATGCACTGAACACGGTCCGGCTACAACTAATAGTCGAGAATCTTTGCCACTAAGGATATCTTGAACTTGACTTCTTCCGCTAAGAATAGTTTCTCGAGCAGTCTCGGTAAGTGGAATTTGGCTGGCAAGTTCATCAGGCGTAGGTAGTTTTTCTGTGCTAACTACTCTTAAGTCTGACGTTAGACCAGAGGTCGTTTCGGCGGTCATAGGGCTGGGGTCCCTTTCTATAATATTAACCAAGTCTGGCAATGTTTACTTATTCCAAACAACTAGGACTGAAATTATCCCATATTATTCGCCCGCGCGAAACACCTCATCGAAAGACCTTAATGTTAAGAGAACTAATCGAATAAACCGGTATTTGAACGAATAATTAACGATTCATCTTCGATTTTTATTGCGACTATGACTGATTCTAGGGCAGGGATTAATACATCTTTTCCATTGCTGGGCCGTATGACATAAACATCATTAGCTCCAGTTTGTAGAACTTCGATGACTTCGCCCACTACTTCATCATCATCAGTAAAGACCGTGAGTCCAACTATGTCATGAATATAAAAGATATTCTCAGGCAACTTTGGAAGATCTTTTTCAAGTATTTCTATTAGGGACCCTTTCAGAGACTCGACAGAATTCCTTGTGGTGAAAGATGAAAACTGAATTACAGGAATTTTGCCCACGATTTTCGCGTCAGTGATGGTCAAGGAAAGATCACCAACAAAGACTTGTTGTTTCGGTTGTAGTCTTTCAGGATTCGATGTTAATGGAGTTACCTTGACATGTCCTTTAATTCCCCAAGGGCTGTTTATTTCTCCAACTGCCACGCGGTTCTGATCGGACATAACTGATAATTAACAGAATAGCTGGCTAAATCTACTCGATGCTAAGGCTGGCTCTAACGCCCGCTCGAGTGGCTGCTGCTTGCAAAATTGACCTTAATGCATATGCACATCGACCTTCGCGGCCGATAACGCGGCCCTTATCTTCATCATTAACGTAGAGATGAAAAGACACTCTTCTACCTTGATGAACTTCTTCTACTCTTACATCCTCTGGATGTTCAGCTAACGCTCGGGCGAGATATTCGATTAAAGCTTTCATGTACATTTCCTCAATCTAAAAGTGATCTGGGTTTAGATTATTCAGCGTCAGCCGACTCATCACTAGCCTCGTCAGTAGGTGTTTCAGGTTCGGCATCAAGCTCCGCTTGAGCAGCTTCAGCAGCTTCACGCTCAGCACGTGTGGGTCGGCTAGGTCTTTTTGGTGGCTCAGTTTCAATAATTCCGTGCTTAAACAGCAGTCTATGTACGGTCTCAGTTGGTTGAGCTCCTAAAGCTATCCAATGGTCGACACGTTCTTTTTTAACTTCGAGCGTAATTGGATCAGTTAAAGGGTTGTAGTGCCCTAAATTTTCAATGAACTTGCCATCACGAGGTGCTAGGCGATCCGCCACGACGACTCTATATGACGGTTGGTTCTTTTTGCCCCCGCGGCGCAGCCTGATCCTTAACATTATTTTAATTCCTTCATCTTAAGCAATGATTCAACAGGATATCAATTCTATTGCTTCTTTGTCATAAGGTCCTGTTGCTATGCCTCGTCTTTACAAACCGAGTTTACGGAGCATACTATTTCCGGCTTTACCGGATCCTCCAGCCATTGCTTGCATGAGCATCTTACTTTGTTTGAATTCGTTGAGCAGTTTGTTTACGTCCGAGGCACCAACTCCAGACCCATTTGCAATTCTTTTTCTCCGCGACCCATTAATAGCGTCCGGATTCTTTCTTTCAAAAGGGGTCATGGATCGAATAATCCCTTCTTTTCTCCTAAATTCATTATCGTCAAATTCAACGGATCCCATTTGTGATTTTAGTCCTGCCGCACCTGGAATCATGTCCAGTAAACCGGAAAGCGATCCCATATTTTTTAATTGCTCGATATGCTCTAGGAAATCTTCAAGATCTATTGTTCCATCGCGCATTTTTTTCGCAACTTTTTTTGAATCAATCTCGGGTGCCGATTTTTTTGCTTTTTCCACTAGGGAAGCAACGTCCCCCATACCCAGCAAGCGTGAGGCAAATCTTTCTGGGTGAAACTCTTCTAGAGCTGACAGTTCTTCACCTACCGTAATAAATTTTATAGGGAGTCCTGTAACGGATTTAACGGAGAGTAGTGAGCCACCTTTGGCATCTGAATCGAGCTTGGTTACTACGATTCCAGTTCCCTCCAGAGCTTCGTCTATTGAGCTAGCTAAATTTACAGCTTCTTGTCCCATCATGGCATCGACAACAAGGAGGAGTTCGGTTGGATCCACCACGTCAGCTAACTCAGCCAGAGAATCGGCCTGCTCGTCAGTGAAATCAACTATCCCACTGGAATCGACGATTATCACGTCTGCATCATCTTGTCTAGCTACACGCAATCCTCGCTCGGCAACATCGCTGCTTTTGGCTTGCTCAGGCTCAACATAGCAAGGGACATCTAATGTGTTTGCAATTGCTTGAAGTTGTTCAGACGCGGCCACGCGTTCAAAATCAGTTGATATCAGATGAGGGTTTAGACCTTTTTCTTGAAAGTGCAACGCAAGCCTACCGCATAATGTTGTTTTACCGCTTCCTTTTGGTCCGATTATAAGAATCCGGGTAGGTCCGTCAGGCTCTTCTTTTATGGACTGGGTATCCTTACCAAGTGAGTCGATTAGAGCCTCGTGAACCGCGGCGGCAATTTGCTGTCCTGGTGCTATAGAATTAACCAGCTCGGCGCCCTGTATCCGATTTCTGATTGCATCCAAAAATTCGCGAACTACTTTGAAGTGTACGTCTGCTTCCAACATTGCAACGCGTATGTCTCTTAATGTGGAATCAAGATCTTCATCGCGAATACGTCCCGTGCCACGAAGCTTCCCGAGCGAATGCTGCAATTTTTCTGATAACGAGTCAAGCATTGAAGTCTCTTGGTGATACTAATTTTTTTATGGTTTATTACTCGGATCCTAACATTCTTTAATCTTAACTAATGCGCTATCCTCAAAAATGTTGGGGGTGTAGCTCAGATGGGAGAGCGTCGCGTTCGCAATGCGAAGGTCAGGGGTTCGAATCCCCTCATCTCCACCATAAGTCCAGACCTAACTAACTAAGCCTATTTTTCTGACGATTAACAAGTTCAATATTTGGTTCCCATAGCCCGCATTCGGTTTCAATGTCTTCTAAAAACGGTCCAATGCAATCCTTGTCATCTCTGACTATATGTGTACATAGCATTGCGTATGGATCTGGGCGTTCACGGTCAATAGTTCTTTTTAGGTGTTTGCAATCAATCGCATATTTTTCTTCAGCACGATCAGTGCTTCTAATGTTCATACGCTCATCCTAGCGCCATACCGTTTTAATGGTGCACGCTCTATTCAAATCACGCTTACTATTCATTTATGACTCTATCTGCGGAAAGCGATATTCCTCAACCTGCCGCGAATCCTACAGGGATCTTTTACGGTTGGTGGATCGTAGGCGGAGCATTGATTGCTCAAATGGTAGCGGTTTCCATAATGTCGAGTAGTAGTGGAATTTTTCTTCCTTCCATGACAGAGGAGCTGGGCTGGACTCAGACGGAGTTCACTTTAGGTGTCACTTTGGGTTCCATCTCAACAGCTTTGGCTGGTGGCGTGGTCGGTTTTTTATTGGATCGTTGGGGGCCAAGGGGCCTGATGATTGCGGGTGCCACCCTCGTCGGTTTATCACTTATCTATCTAAGTAGAATTAATACGCTCCTTGAATGGTTTCTAATTAGAGGAGTTGTCTCAAGTTTAGGTCTCGCACTCGCTGGGAATCTTGTGCTTAATGTGGTTATAGCAAAGTGGTTTGTCTCAAGACGTGCGTGGGCTATCTCAATTGCGTCCACTGGTGTTTCGGCCGCTCAGTTCACTGGAATCTTGCTGGTCTGGCTCATTTCCACTATCGGCTGGCGAGACTCATGGATTGTATTGGGTGTTGTGACTTGGCTAGTTTTGTATCCCGTAGCGCTAATGATGCGTCGTCAGCCGGAAGATCACGGATTGCTTCCCGATGGTGCTATAGAAGGTGATGCTTCGAGTAAGCAACAAATTCAAATGGCCCGAGAGGATTTACAAAACTCCTTGACTGCTCGAGAAGCAGTGAAGACTCTTTCTTTGTGGACTATACAAATAGGATTTTCATTTGGTTTGATGGGGTTGATGGCTGGATTATTTTTTTTAATTCCATTTATGACATTACACGGCTTTACGTTCCAACAAGCGGGCACCGCGATGTTATTCCAAGGTCTTGCGGCATTGGTGTCTAAATTCTTTTGGCCAGTGGTGATGGGTAAAATTGGGGCTCGTTTATCGACACTAGTCGCCTTTAGTCTTGCTGCGATAGGTATGATTTTGATGGTAATTGTCGGCCCAACTCAGCAATTTGTTCCGTTTGTATTGGTAACTATGCTTTGGGGCTTTGGAATCGGCTCACAAATTCCGCTGCAAGAATCTTTGATGGCTTCATTTTTCGGACGAGCTCATTTAGGAGCGGTACGTGGCATTTCCACACCTATCAGCCAGGCCTTTGGCATTTCAGCTCCAATTGCGGTCGCTTTTTATTTTGATCGCGTCGGGAATTACGATGGGATTTACCTGGCGCTTGCTGGGGGATTCATTTTTGGTGCGTTACTCGTAATGGGATCCCGGAAACCAGCAAAACCAATCCGAGCTGTAATTCCAAATAATCTAGGCATGGAATTGACTAATCTTGAGTCGACTGAGTCTGTTGACGTCTGGCCGGAAGTTGCCGAGAGCCTAACTGTTAGTAAGCCTGAGAGAAGAGATAATTCCATAGATCAGTCCGAATCTAAAGGCGATTGGACTAAACCCGCCCAGAGTTTTAGTGAATCAAACACAGGTAAAGATTACATGAGTATTGGTACATCCAGCAGAGCGAGAATATTAGATGGACCGAGACACGATTATGGATTTGAGTCAGCAGATCGTAATCAGCGGATCCGTAGAGAAGAAGTGAAAAGAAATTTCGATGTTAATGTGCCGACTGACATCGGCAACGGGCAGCAGACCGGTACTAACGCTACTGTCGACTCAGTTTCCTCAGATGTCAATCGAAGCGAACTTGAGTTACGTTCAACAGGAGATGTAATTGCCAAACTTTCTAAATTTGTAGGTCCTCGGGAACAGCGAATTAAAGAGGTGTTGCCAGCTGCAGCTGTAGCTGTGGCCGCATCAGTCGCCGTAGTCGCTATATTTAGAATGCGGAAACCGAAGTAGGATTGGTCAGTCAAATGTGTATTGGAATGAAAGAGAGATGCTGAATGGGTGATCGTAAGTTGCACAGAGCTCTTGTTACTGGAGTTGGCGCAGTAACGCCGATTGGAGTGACGGCTGATTTATTTTGGGAGGGTCTATGTTCAGGCAAAAATGGCATAGGTCGGGTGACTAATTTCGATCCAGCTGATCACATCGTGCAAATAGCTGGCGAGGTTGTAGATTTCAATCCGGAATTATATCTAGAGCGCAGGGTAGCAAGACGGACGGGACGATTCGCTCAATTCTCAGCTGCGGCTGGGATGCAGGCAATTCAGGATTCTGGGATAAACATCGATGAATCTAACAGAGACGACATAGGGGTGGTAATTGCAACCTCCGGCGATGCGATGGCTATGGGTCCAGAGTGGGAAAAGTATTTAGATAAGGGATCTAGGGGGGTTGATCCTTTCATTATCACTCGGATGGGCCAACATATGGCGTCAGCTCGACTTGCACGTCAAATTGGAATTAGGGGTCCTAATACGACAATTAATACGGCGTGTGCATCGGGAACGGATGCGTTGGGTCATGCCTTGAATTTAATTCGACTCGGTCAGGCGACCGCGATTCTAACAGGAGGTGCGGAAGCAATGATTACACCTCTAGCATTATCGTCTATGGGACGGATGGGTGCGCTTTCTAAAAACAATACTGATCCTGAGCACGCATCACGACCGTTCGATTTAGCTCGGGATGGTTTTATTTTGGGTGAGGGTGCTGGTGTGTTGATGATCGAGAGTGAGGAGTCAGCATTGGCAAGAGGGGCACATGTTTATTGTGAATTGGCGGGAGTTGGTTGGTCATTTGACGCGACAGATGACACTGCACCGGATCCGGAAGGCCAGGCACTTGCGATGAAGAGAGCCATATTAGATGCAGAAATAATTGCTGGAGATATAGACTATATAAATGCTCACGGTACGTCGACGCAGTATAACGATAGAACCGAGACTCAAGCGATTAAAATTGCTCTGGATGAACATGCATATCAAGTGAATGTATCGTCTACAAAATCTATGACTGGACATTTAGCTGCTGGAGCTGGAGGTATCGAGGCGGTCGCCAGTGTTTTAGCGCTTTCAAATAATACAATTCCGCCTACGATAAATTATGACCACCCAGATCCCGATTGTGATCTTAAAATTACGCCAAATGAAGCTATTTCAGCGGAAATAAATGTAGCTTTATCGAATTCGTTTGGCCTTGGTGGCCAGAATGCGTCAGCCGTATTTAAGACTTATGAGGTTCTCTAATCTGCTAGATCACAGGTAGCGACTGAAGGAATTCGCGGATATTCAAAGAGAGAGTTCCAGGATCATCGGTCGGGATGTGGTGACCTACTTCTTCGATCAGTGAAATACGGGCATTTGCCATGCGCCTGCTAAGTCGTTGTACTGACTCCGGCGTATACATGTCGGTTTTTCCACCCCGAACTATCATCACTGGGCAAACTACTTTTTCTGCACTTTCTCCTAGATCGGCGAGTCTGCGTTGACCTGGGTCAGGGTCGGGTGGCCTTACCGTCGGATTACGGAAAGAGTTATCGAAGTTCCAAATCCAAGTCCCCTCAGGAGTTTCGGTAAATGTTGCCAAGGCTCTACGATGAATTTGATCAGGTGCAGCATAGCTCTGATATTCATATAGGGCGTTGGCTGCTTCTGAAAGCGAATTAAATTCGTTGCC
>CAJXBM010000007.1:0-46711 GCA_913051185.1 uncultured Chloroflexota bacterium
ATCAAGAGGACTGGTTAATGCTTCAAAAAACTATAGTTGGAGTTTCATTATTTCTTATTGCTGGACTTCTGATAACACTAGGCTTTTTAGGTCGTGTTGTTACAGAAACTGTAGATCCTGTGCAAATCCGGCAAGATATACCGGCTGCCGCGACCCCCGTAGGATCCATCGAAGACTCGCCATTAGCCCCAACTGTCCCTCAAGACTTTCTATTACTTGATGAAATGCGCGAGGTACTACAGGACGAATTTTTCGACCCTAACGCTGTAACGAATAGGACTCTGGAGACAGGCATTCTAGCGGAGGTCATCGCCCTGAGTGGAGGCGATAAATTTGACCTAGAGCGAATGAGCAAAATTATTAACTTCATTATTGAATTAGATCCCGAGATGAGCTCCGAGGAAGTCCAAAACGCCGCAATTCAGGGATTGATTCGCTCACTCGATGATCGGAATACATCCTATTTAACCCCTGAAGATATGAAATATAGTGCTGATAATTCGGACGGTAACTATGAAGGTATTGGTGCCTCGGTCGATTCTGACGGAGAATACGTCATCATTATCGCCCCATTTGACGGGTCACCAGCCCTCGCCGCGGGTATTCAAGCCGGTGATAAAATCCTAAAGGTTGATGGCGTAGATGCACTCGGATGGACCGTTCAGGAAGGAGTCGATCTCATTCGTGGTCCGGCAGGTACAACGGTTGTTTTGACTGTGCAACATCCTGACGGCTCGATTGAAGATATAGCTATCGTCAGAGGAGAAATCCCACTACTTACAGTTAGTCGCTCACCCAGTGGCATAGTGTTCAAGGATCGCTCAGATAACCTAGTAACAGATTTGGCCTACATACGAATTGCTCGCATAAATCCCAATACTCCTCAAGAAGTCCGCGATGCAGTTGCCGAAGCTGAGGAAAATGGAGTAAAAGGAATTATTTTTGACGTACGAAGTAATCCAGGTGGACTATTGAATGAGACTGTAGAAATAACTGACATGTTCCTCGATGACGGAATTATCTACTCAGCTATGTACAGAGATGGGACCAACATCATCAAGGAAGCATCGAGCGGAGCTATCACAGATCTCCCAATCGTTGTGCTGCAAGATTCGTACTCCGCATCGGGTGCAGAGCTCTTTGCTGCAGCTCTCAAAGAAAACGATCGCGCATTGGTTATAGGTGAAACATCTTACGGAAAAGGTTCCGTAAATAACGCATTTCCGCTCTCTAATGGGGGCGCACTTTACACTACGATCGCGCGTTGGTTTACACCCGATGGCAACCTTATAGAAGAGGAAGGAATCGCACCTGACGAAGAAGTCCGTCTCACCCTAGAGGATTTCGATGAAGGAATTGAGCGATATAAGGTGCTCTGGGCTGGAATAGATCTTTTGCGTGCACAGATAGCATCAGAGTAATTCAAAACTAAAAGTCATTTATGGCAAAATCAGTAACACGGCGGCCTTCAAGTAACACGAATCAATTAGCTACAAATCGTCGAGCTCGATTTGATTTTGAGATAAAGGAAAGCTTTGAAGCTGGACTCGCCTTGGTCGGCACTGAAGTCAAGTCAGTCCGTCATGGGCATGTAGATATTGCCGAGGCCTATGCCCGCTTCCTAAATGGTGAGTTATGGCTATACAATTCAAACATAGGGCCATACGCCCCCGCTGGTGAGAATCACGATCCGATGCGGTCTCGAAAATTGCTGCTGCACCGAAAAGAACTGATTCGAGTACAACGGGCACTGATCGAGACACCTAGAGCGACCGTAATTCCGCTGCGACTGTACCTTAAAAGAGGATTTATAAAAATAGAGGTTGGCGTTGCCGTCGGAAAAAGAAAATACGACAAGCGACAAACAATAAAGAAACGCGATGCGGATCGAGAAATGCGCAGAGCTCTTCGACATGCGTCAAGAAATTAACGTGTGTTTGCCGACCGAATTATGGGGACGACAGGAATCGACAGTTATGTTAGTGTTTCGGTCGCGAGTCGAGGCGACATCTACCTCGTTAATAAGGTGTCAAAAAAAATATTAACTGGCGAACGAAAAGTCGCCCTCGCCGCCTAACCGCGGTGACGTAGCTTTTGGACTCTCTCTGACGGTCTAGAATGCTGCGACATATTGTCGGAGTGCTCTTCTCAATCTGTATCCTACAGGCCGTGAAGTCAAGATTAATTAGGATCGGTTAATGTCAGCTAGGACATCAGAGACCATTAACATGAACTAACTGATGACTACACTCGTAGACGCTGCCTCACGGCATAGTCTGGACGGGGAGTTCGATTCTCCCCCGTCTCCACCAATTTATCTACTAATCCTCTTTTAAGAGAGCCCGAATTGTCTATTGAGTTATTCGCAGCTGTTTTCCACTCGCACGTTTCATGGCAACTAACCAGGTTGTGATCAGAGTAATTAAAACTACACCAAACAAGAAGGCCACAGCGGCACCGACGGCGTACCAGTCGGTGAGCAATCTAAATGGGGGAAGCACAGGTGTCCCTTGTTCGGTTACTTCGAGGAACGAAAGCATAAGTTGTGAAATCACTCTTCCAAGAAGAAGTCCTAGCCCAACCCCGAGAACGAGCACGGCACTCCACTCAAGAATCAAAGACCGTAAAATAGTGAACCGAGATGTACCCAATGCGCGCAACACTGCGAATTCCAAAGTCCTTTGCCACGTCGTAAGAGTTAAAGATACGATAAAACCTAAAGTCGTAAGGGTAAGTACGGCGACGAAAGCAACCGTCAAAATCCCCGTGCCACTCACTCGAAGCGTAGGATCTTCAGAAGTTCGTTTCAGCAATTCGACAAGCACGATCTCGTTTTGGATAGGAATTTCCGCATCAAATTGGGTCAAGCTCGCCACCAACTCGTCGGTCTGTAACGGACTGATATTATCGTCGAAATCAATCCATAACTCACTCGGGTGCCTGTAGTCATCGACTTCAAAAAGCGCCGATAATGCGTACAAATACCTGGGATTTGTAACAACAATTCCAGTTGCTGGATCCATGCTGGGAAAATAGTCAATAGTGCCAACTAAAATAATAGGAACTATGACGTCACTGAGTCTGGCGAACGCAATATCCCCTTCAATACCTATACCAAAATAAGACATCGCAAGAGGATTCATAAGCACTGGCAAAGGAAGTGAATTTCCTTTCAATGGCGCGATTACCCTCGGAGAGGGTGAAACTGCTGGCGGAAACAACAATTCTGCCACACGGTTCCCTTCCAAAGCCTCTTCACTCTCAATTATTGAAAATTGATCTTCGACTCCGGGCGCTGAATATAAGAGCCAGTCCGAGGATTCTTCGAAACCCTCAATTAATGTGGCTTCGCCACTTGAATTTAGTGCCGAGATAGAATCGATGAGAATAACTCCCTCATTGCGCAAACTTTGCCCCACACGATCGATCGCTCGAAAGCCCAATAGTGAGACGGGCTGCACCATCTTCTCTGGAATTTCCGCTTCACCAACGGTCCAAGTCTTACTGTCTTTGTCTATTTTTAGGACGCTGGTGAATGGTCTGCCATCCGCATCAATAAATTTTGCGGTAAAGCTCGCTCGCTTAATTGGATTAATCGCCCGCATAGCTCCCTGTGCGCCGTCGACTCGCTCCTCTGAAATTCGAGGAAATATTCCGACCTTAAGGCTTACAGAACCACGTGGCAGCTCGATTCCTTCATTCACCACCGGAGATGGATCGAGTCTTTGAATCAAATCCTCCAATGGATCCAATGCGAAGTCTTCTCGGGCCCAAATACTACTAGTAGCAAACTTAGGGTCTATTCCAAGTATCGGTATAGGAATTCCAGTGAGCGTATTAATTTGCTCTCGCATTATAAAGGCGGCGTTACTCACACCTTCGATATTCAGTCGAGTCTTCACATTTTGTCGCTCTGCTAAAACCTCAAGTTCAACTAGATCCGCTCTAAAATCCACCGCCGCCACATATCGTTGACGTTCCTCCAATGATTTCTCTACCGTTGCTCCATATGATGCGGCGAAGGTTCCTACGGAAAGTGACATAAGAATTAACAACATCAGTCTTGCGTAGCCAGCGGGAGCACGACCAGCTCTTCGCAGGCCGATCGCGGTCGCTAGTGATCTCGCAGTCAGAAGTATTGAAGTCAATATCCTAAGAACGGGTGGATAAAATCTTAGCAACATCGCAGCCACTGCCAAAATCAAGACGAAAGGTGTAAGAAGTAGTACTGGGTCGCTTGACCATCCACCGACTGAATCAGGATCAAAGAGAGTTCCTCGCTGATCTACTTGCCAGAGCAGCACTGCAGCAAATCCGAGTAATAGGAAATCCAAATAATATCGCTGAATCACCGATTTTCTGTCAGGTCTCGCGTCATCACGTCTGACGTCAATTATGCCTTTACGTGCTTGTATAAATGTCGGAACTAGAATTCCTATCAGCCCAATTCCAGCCCCCATTATTCCCAACAAATATCCATCTTTTGATAATTTAACTGGTAATAGCTCCCCATTTGTCACCGGCTCGAATGGTGGAGTCAAACCCAGAATCGCCACTGCTCCAATAGCTATCCATGGTGCCAAAATTGCAGCAGGTATTGCGAGTAGAAGTGCCTCGAATAATCCGAATCCAACAAGTTGTGCGGTGGTTGCCCCTCTGCTGCGAAAGACTCCAAATTCGCCAGATTGTTTTTCAAGCAAATTTGTCGCAGTCATAGTCACGTAATAAATCACAATCCCGACTACCTGCAATAAGATCAACAGCAATGGCACGGCAGAAAAAGATTGTTGGTTAACAAAATCTTTCAAAACCAATGCCGCTCTAGTATGAGTGACAGCCACCAACTCTAGAGTCACGTCAATATCATTTGTCCAATTACGCATTGCACTTATTGCTGGCTGTACATCGTCGATATTAATCCTGTTCGGATCGATGACGATACCTGCTCTATGAACTGTGCGTGTTTCAGGAACTGCTCTCGCAAACGGCCCGAAAAAATGATCGTACGTGGTCAGTAAAGGCATCTGCCCTTCGCCTGTCATTGCGCGTCCAAGTCGTGGATCTAATTCAGGCTCTTGCGTATCTCGGTCACCTGGTAATGGGATCAGCGGCGTATCTGGCACTTCTAGAACACCCTGAAATAATTCCCATCGTAAGGAATCTTCATCAAGAATTTCAACAAAACCTACCAGCGTTCCAATTAATGTTGATCGTCCAAATGTTTGAGGAATACATCGTGCTTCGTCACGAGCCGTGGCGGCATCTTCCGATAATGGGACAGGTGGACAATCGGTAAGAACACCATCCACGTCAAGCCTAATTAAGTCACCAATCGCCGCATGCGGGCTCCACCCGCTCGGCAGTACGAATTCAAAATTTTCTGTGCTCGTAGAGCTCGGCCAGGCACCTTCTATCAACCGCGTGTCTTGGCGAAGATTGCTCACCGTGTGGACAAATGCACCCCAGGGTTGCCGTACCGGCTTTCCATCTAGCCGTCCGGTGACGGCAAAGGGGCCAATGCGATTGACTATCCCATTTTCATCGACGGCGATTCCATCTGCACCTCGTTTACCATAGATCTTGTCATCAGTAGCAGTGTCAGTCTTGAACGGATCAGTTAATAGTGGATAGTCCTCAAATGATGCAAATAACCTGATACTCCGTTCAGTCACGATTACTTCTTCATCGTTACCAAGCCACCCCACCCTCTCTTGCGTGACTAGATCAACGGCTGCTCGGCGTTCTATATCTATCGGATCGTTAATTTGCAGTAAGAACGTATCTACTCGAGCTATTTGTTCACGCGTGGTCGCAAGATCTTTTTCGAGTCTGTAGCTCAACCCCAAATCTGTCATTGAGGCCGCATATATCGGGGCCAATGCAAGCAGTACCGCAGCACTCATTACACCAGCAAAGACGACGGCCAAAAAACGCCAATTCGACAAGAAGTGGCTCCACGCATAACGCCAACCGACAATTAGATCATTCACTATCGGATTGTAAAGCCCCGTGACCTCAGGAACCATGTGGTTGCTCGCTTTTGAGCTCTACTAATAACCACTTAGAGCGCGATCACTTATCATTGCTCCACCTGTTCTTTTAGTAAAACATGAAATTTAGTGCGGGTTTACCAATGAAAGGATTTTTTATGCCAGCGCCGTGGAGCGGCTATGCCGAAATCGTTAATCACATCTTCAACGTTGCACCCGAAGCAACTCCTATGAGATCTGATTTTCTCGATATTTGCTACGCCAATGATATTGACGATGATGTTGTAGACGGATTTGATGCTCTACGTGAGGGAGTTCAATTTGCCAACGCAGATGAAGTGAAAGCTGCGCTCACCGATTTGGGCCAAATCTCCGACTAGCAAAAATCAGGTTAGCAAAATTATGCCTACAACTGACAGTACTGAAGCAACTCCGATATTTCTTGATGTCGCGCTAGCTTGGGGCAAAGAGTTTGCTCAAGCAGCTGATTGGATCGATGTCGCAGATCGAATGTCGCTCATTCTTTTATCACCTCTTATAGCCGGCAGGACATCAGAGCTTGAATCCAGCACGTTGGACGTTGCTTCTTATTGGTTAATCATTGATAGAAACACGCTGACCTGGGCGCCAGCTGAAATTGCAAAAGAACTAAAAAACGGACACGCAGTAGTCCAGCAATACGGGCCATCTGCGGCTTATCCAAATGCGCCGGAGGCACATATAACGATTTTACGGGATGATGCAGCAGAAAAGATATTAAGTAGCATTGCGTCAGACCATCGACAAGCACTTGAGGCACGCTGGCACGTTCAACGCGCTACCTCGATTCACGATCCACTCCGGCGATTCGATCAGCTAAGCAAGATGCCCCATTCTGTTGATGAAGCCGAACTTGAACGAGTAATCCGGACGCTGTGGGTCGCAACCCATGCATCAGCCAGAGGGCTGCATTTGAATCGTGACACTGACTCAGATAGCTTCAGTATGACAGCCGGAGAACTGGCCACCCACCTACTCCGACTCTCATTTGTACTGGAAGAAACCGCTTACCCTACATCGCCTTATCTTTTGCAAGCGCTTGAAACAACTCATCTTGGGCGGAGAATCGGATCGTGGATCTCGCTTTTATTATCAGCGAATCCGGTTGAGCGATCTCAGGCACAGAGAAGCACTGAGGCCACGTTAAAAGAAGTTCGTAATATTCTCTCGATTAGTTACAAGACTAAACACTGGCTAAACTCACCGGCCGGTTTTCCATATCGAACACGAGCACAGAGCGGAGATTAATAGTATTCGTCCGCCTCACTTGAGCCAAAGAATTCGTAAAGTATTCTTGCTCGCAGTTTTGCCACTCCCCATCTCTCCGTAGCAGAAACAAATAAATATTCATCCGACAGATCTGCACTTAGGCCTAACTCATTTTTGTCGAATTGATTTATTAGTTCGTTCACGTCAGTGTTATCGCTGGTAATCGTTTCTGGGAGCAGCATGTCGACTTTATTAATAACCGTCAACAACGGTATATCCTCCAGACCCAAATTGTGTAATGTTTGACGCACTACTGTTTCTTGCGATTTCAAAACGGGCGAATCGGCGTCTAAAACGTGAACAAGTAACGATGCGTTGGATAATTCTTCAAGTGTAGTTTGAAACGCTGAGACCAGCTCAGTAGGAAGCTTCTGCATAAAACCAACCGTGTCAGTCATCAAAACTGCGTTATCAAGATTACCGCCAAGTCGGCGGGTCAGTGGGTCCAATGTTGCAAATGGCGCATCAGCCACGAAAACATCTGACCCCACCAAAGCTCTCAGCAGGCTTGATTTTCCCGTATTTGTGTAACCAACGAGTGCCACAATCGGTAATCCTTCTCGAAGTCTACGATCTCGTTGCCGCTCACGATGATTTCTTACATTTTTAATATCACGCTTCAATTTAGAAATTCGACGATCAATCAACCGTCTATCGGTTTCAAGTTGAGTCTCACCCGGGCCACGAGTTCCGATTGCACTATTCCCCGCCCCAGGGCCGCCGACGGTCCGTGATAAATGTTGCCATTGACCTCTAAGTCTCGGTTTTAGATACTCGTGTTGTGCCAACTCAACTTGCAGTGTTGCCTCGCGGGTCCGAGCACGCTGAGCAAATATATCGAGGATTAATGCTGACCTGTCTAATACTTTGACGCCGAAAGCTTCCTCTAAATTCAATTGCTGACTCGGAGATAATTGATCGTCAAACACCACCATGGAGTAGTTCAATTCTTCTCTAAGTGACCTAATTTCCTCAATCTTGCCCCGTCCAATATAGAGCGCCGGGTGGGGATGAACGCGGCGTTGACTCGTTCGGCCGGATACCGTTCCACCAGCCGTTCTGACCAAACGCGCAAGCTCACGCAACGAATAGTCAACGGGCATTAAAGCCTCGGGGCCAGATCTGCTTTCAACTGCTACAAGGTACGCACGCTCTTGTGACTTAGCCTCGGCAAATTTGCGAGGCTTCGCTTTTCTTCTCGAAGTCACTGCTCGACACTCAAATCTCTTGCCGCACCCGATTCTCGACACCTAAACTTGATAAAGATCACCTCATTGAATCGAACTGTTGAAGTCTTTCAAGAGCCTCATCAAGTCGATCGTCAGGAGTCGTGAGTGAAATCCGTATGTAGCCCTCTCCGTTTTCTCCATAAGATGCACCAGGAGTAACAACCACACCAACCGAATCTATTAACTCCGCAGCATATTCAGCACTAGATTCGACACCCTCAGGTAATCGAGCCCAGATGTACAAGGAAGCCTTTGGGTCATCAACCGTGAGGCCCAGTTCCCTAAGAACTGACAATGCGCGATCACGGCGGTTTTGATAGATCTGGTTGTGAGACTCGATCGAGTCGCGCGGGTCGTCTAGAGCTGTGATCGCCATTTCCTGAATCGCTTGTGGAATGCCTGAATCGATGTTTGTCTTTACTCGCGTTAACGCATCAATAACCTGCGCATTCCCTACAGCCATCGCCACGCGCCAACCCGTCATATTAAATGTTTTCGAAAGTGAGTTAAATTCTATGGCCACGTCCGTGGCTCCAGCCACTTCTAAAATTGAGGGCGGCATATAGCCATCAAACGCAACGTCAGCGTAGGCCAAATCATGGGCGATTATCACATCATTCGCCCTTGCCCAATCAATTGCTTTTTCGAAGAAAGCTAAGTCTGCAATCGCACCAGTAGGATTATTAGGGTAATTAAGCCAGAGTATTTTCGCACGTGCCGCATCATCTGGATGAATCGCGGCTAAATCAGGGAGATAATCATTCGCCTCTAACAATGGCAATCGAACATTATCACCACCAGCAAACATGGTCCCTATTTCGTACACGGGGTAGCCCGGATCTGTAACTAATGAGACGTCTCCGGTATTTATCAAACAAAGAGGTAAGTGAGCAATGCCTTCTTTTGATCCGATTAGAGGCACAATCTCTGAATTTGGATCTAATGTCACGCCGTGCCTAGTCGAATACCATCTAGCGATCGCCTCGCGTAAAGCTGGCAGTCCATCTGATTCAGGATACCTGTGATTTTCACCATGCTGTGCGGCAGCAGTCAGAGAGTCCAAAACATGGCCAGGAGTAGGTAGATCTGGATCGCCAATGCCTAGAGATATCACGTCTACTCCCGCATTACGTTTCTCAGTAATGAGCTCAGAAATACGCGCAAAAAGATAAGGTGGGAGTTGTTTTACTCTGTCTGCCAATTCAATTTCTTTCATAAAGTTGCTCCTAGTTATCGCCAACCACCGTATCGAGCCTTCACTCCAGCTTTTCGTCGGGCTTCTAGTTCTAGTTTAATTTCCTCTTCGTCAACACTCCTGCGCCATTCTATTCCACCAGCAGAATGTCGCATACCAAGTTCACTGCAAGTCTTTAGTGCCTGACGCACATCAGGCCGCACACGAATGATTGCTCGACGATGATCGGCCGAACCCAGCTGATACAAAGCTGCTTGCAATAATTCTTTGCCATATCCATTTCCCCACTGGCCGGGGGCAACAGCAGCTGTTAAGACTTGACCATCACCGCTAATTGCTGTCCCATTGAACGCGAATCCAATTACTTCACTATCCAGAGTCAACGCACCTGCCCAATCAGCTCGGGAGGCAAAATCATCAAACGTCGCGAGTCCATCGGTCAAATCACCGAGCGACTCAGACCAAATATTTTCAAAAATATCGAGATCGTCTTCTCCGGCTCGACGCATCTCAATCCCAGTAGAAAAAACTGGCGGAGATTCTGGAAGATCTGGA
This sequence comes from uncultured Chloroflexota bacterium, assembly GCA_913051185.1. Lineage (GTDB taxonomy): Bacteria > Chloroflexota > Dehalococcoidia > UBA2979 > UBA2979 > UBA2979. Next base: position 10,278 of record CAJXBM010000007.1, read on the forward strand.
TGTAGCATCTCAATCCATTCGGCAAATTGCTTAAACGAGGCCGTCTCAAGGATCGGGAGAACCATATCGCGTGCAGCTACTTGCGATAAATTCATCGAAATATAATCAATATCATCACGCTCAACACTCGTTAATAGTTCATCCCACATAGACAAAAATTCTTTTCGCATAGAATCAATCGAGTCAAAACCCCAATAGACACTCTGTTGTCCATTCTCATGCGCCAGTATCAATTCACCGGTCGCAGAGCTCAGATGTACCGTGCCATCCTGCTCAAGTAAACCTATGCGTTTTCCACTATTGAGTGGCTCGTTTCTAACGGTAAACTCTGTACTTTGCCCAATTGCTCGTCGTTCAGTTGTCATTATTTTCTCAATTCAAGATTCAATTGTTGTTTCAAACACCTTCGTGACCTCGCCCTCAAGCGTAATTGGTCCTTCACCTGACCACTTAACCGACAGCTCGCCACCAGGCATCGCAACGACTGCAAGGTCACCCACTAGTCCACGACTATGTGCTGAAGCCATCACCGCACATGCTCCGGATCCACAAGCCAACGTCTCACCAACACCACGCTCCCATACACGGGCGCGAATCTGATCCGGCCCGACGATTTCGGCTATTTCAAAATTAGTCTTCTCACGGAATATTGCATATTTTTCAACCCGTGGTCCAATGCTAATCAGTTCATAGTCCCCAGTGTGATGGCCGTCAGTCAACCAGTGAATAGCATGAGGATTTCCCATCGAGATCGGTTGGACATCAATCACTCGTTTGTCGATATTCAGCATAATATGGTCGTCTTCAGTAACCTCTGTCACGCCACAGTCCGAGGGATTGAAGCTGGGCGATGGTAACGTGATACTAGCTCTTGTGACTAACCCCGAGTCATCACGTTTTACCGAAACCTCCACCACACTGACTGAGGTTTCGATTGATATTTGACCGCTCTCTCGATTACTAACCGATATTAAATTTTGATCAAATTGATATTTGGCGAAACAGCGAATACCGTTAACGCACATCTCGCCATCTGAACCATCCAAGTTAAAAATACGCATCCCAAAGTCTGCACGTTCTGAGGGGACACTGACAATAATTCCGTCTGCACCTACACCAAAATTTCGGTTGCATAAGTAAGTGGCTAATAAGCTTAATTGTTCGTCACTTATCTGATTTTCGATATGAAACACTACAAAGTCATTTCCACAACCATGCATTTTCCATACATCTAAGGGAAAAAACTGTGTGACGTCTGCGGCTAAGATTTTTTTTGCTTCTGACATAATAAAATACTAACTCGTCCAGTGTTTCAATGCGAGAGAACCTCTAACCTAGCGCCTGCCCAATCATAGTGACTGCCTCAGAAAAAAGCTGATTCCGTGACAATTTCTCGCAAGAAAGCCAATTGATTCTCGTATCATCCGACCTAAACCAACCACTCTGAGAGCGTATCAATTTGTGAGTAGCAATTTTCGTATTTTCGATTGCTACATCGAGCGTAAGCTCTCCCCGACCAACTGATAGAGCCTCGCGGTATCCGATGGCTCGAAAACCTTCACTGTCATGGCCATAAACGGCAGCAAGGCTCATGGCCTCCTCAATCAAACCAGCCCGGAACATAGACTCCACTCGTCGATCAGCACGATCGAAGAGGCTTTCACGACTCCACTCCAATCCTATGATGACAGACTGAGTGTCAGGCGGGCGCCTCACGAGCGATGGTACTGGCTTACCGGTCGCGGCAATGATCTCCAGTGCTCGAATAATTCTAGGGAGATTATTAGGATGAATGCGATCAGCTGAGGATGGGTCCTTAAGTCGTAAACTTTCATGCAAATCGATAATTGGGTCTTTTGCCTTTTCTTCCATTTTTCTGCGGAACGCCTGATTTGGTGGAACTTTTGGTGCCTCCCTGCCCTCTAAAAACGCCCAAATGTATTGACCAGTGCCTCCAACTAAAAAAGGTAGATTCGATCTTTCGCGTATCCTGTGAACTGCAGAATTAACTGAGTCAAGCCAATCCACCAGGGTCCACTCTGAATTAGGATCAGTAACGCCAACTAGATGATGATCAATTTGTGACATTTCCTCAGGAGTCGGAGCAGCCGTGCCAATATGCATACCTCGGCGAACTTGAGCTGAGTCCGCCGAGATAATCTCACCAGAGAACTCTTGAGCTAAATCAATTGAAAAATCAGTTTTCCCTGATGCAGTCGCGCCAACAATGCAAATCACAGGTGAGTTCACCATCGAGTTAGTTCCCTAACGATTGTTCGTGGAGAACGCATCACAAATATGCAAAAATTGTTGAGAATCCAGCGACGCCCCTCCGACTAAAGCTCCGTCAATATCAACGAGTTCCGCAAATTCAGCAGCATTCTTCTGGTTCACAGATCCACCATACTGGATCCGGATGAGTTCTGATGCATCACAATATCTGGAAATTTCAGATCTAATATATTCTGCTCGTTGTTGAACGTTTTCCGGTTCGGCAACAAGTCCTGTTCCGATAGCCCAAACAGGCTCATAAGCGATTACAAAGCTAGACGGATTATTATGCACCATCTCGCTGAGCTGTACCCCGTTCGCCCCAGTGAAAACACTCGCAATTTGCTCTGTAAGGACTTGATACGTCAAACCAGCTTCTTGTTGTGCCTGATTTTCGCCTACGCAATAGGTAGTCACTAGACCGAAATCTAACCCAGCAATCAATTGTTGAGAAAATTTTTCCGCCGTTTCATGAAAAATACTTCTTCGTTCAGAATGGCCGACCAATAATGCATCAACAACTTCAGACAGCATTGTTAAATTGACTCCGCCTGTAATCGCACCATTTTCCTGAGCCAAACCATCTTGGGCACCTAACTTAAGAGAACTTACGTTCATGACATCTCGAACATCAGTAAGCCACATATAAGGCGGATACAAGATAACTTCAGTGTCTACTGTTCTGTCATTGAAACCTTCCAAAATTGACTGGCACAGCTCCTTCGCACCAATGCGGGACGTATTCATCTTCCAATTACCGCCCACTATCGGTCTGCGCTCAATCATTCCTACGCTCCGAATTTAGCAAGTTTATCGGCATGGGCGAAAGCTATCGGCAAGAGTTCATTAGCAGGAAATTGACCAAGTTCTCCAGATATTGCAGCGCGTTCGCCAAAACTTATTTGTGCGTCGGGTCGGACATGACGCCCAGCAATCAACGTCGGCACTGAATGCCAAGAATGGCCAGACATCACCGCTGGAGTCGAATGATCCCCCGTCACAACGATGACCTCAGGATTAAGACGTAGCAAGTCAGGCACGTGCATATCAAATTCTGCAATAGCTTGGACTTTGGCATCAAAGTCGCCATCTTCACCAGCGCTGTCAGCATATTTGTAATGCAGAAAAAAGAAATCAAAGTTATTCCATTGGCCCGTCATTTCGTGTATTTGCTCAGATAAGCTCGCACCAGCATTGATTACATCCATGCCAGCGAGTGATGCTACACCTCTGTACATTGGATACACGGCACAGGCGGCTGCTCGCGTTTTCCAAATCTCTGGAAATGAAGGCAGGTTTGGCCGAGATGACCAGCCACGTAAGAGAATGCCATTACCCTGTTCACGGTCCTTTAGAAGATCATGTGCGGCATTAACCCAGCGCCGAATTAAAGACGCTGTCCGTTCCGCTTCAACAGAACCAGTTAATGGTCCGCACACAGAAGGTGGAACTCCTTCAATTTGAGGGTCAGTTTCACTCACTGATTCTGACAGGTTCGGCCCTCGCAACACCAAAACAAATCGCTGTTCACGCACTGGCAATACAAAGGTCTCAATACCGCTTAACTTGATTTGCGAAAGCAATTCACACGAGCCAGCCGTTATTTCCGTGGACTGACGGCCTGCTCGCCGGTCCGTGATTATTCCATTTCCGTTAACGTCGCAGAAATTCCCTCTCGCCACCACATCGTCTGGCCCCAGAATGAAATCAATGCCAGTTGCCTCGAGTGCGCCTCTTCCGATTACGTACTCCAGCGGATCATATCCAAATAATGCGAGGTGGCCAGGACCTGATCCCGGTGTAATTCCATACCCCACTGGGAGGGTTCGTCCCTGGCTTCCCTTGGCTGCTAACTTATCTAAATTAGGTGTAGATGCTGATTCAAGTGCGGTTAAGCCATCCGGTCCCGGAAGACCCCCAAGACCATCTAACACGCAGAGAAGTGTTTTATGACTAGATTGCTGAGAGAGTCTCTCAATCAATTCGATTTTCATGTTCTCTAGTCTACACGCTCGACTCGACCCACACTAACAAGTAATTATTCTTTATCAAGGAGGACCTCGACTCCTGGGAGTGATGTACCCTCCAACATTTTCAGGGACGCACCACCACCAGTGGACACATGTGACAGTCGCGCTACCACTCCTGCCTTTGCAACCGCTGCTGCAGTTTCACCTCCTCCGACCACAGTGGTTGCCCCCACCGAATCAGCGAGAATTTTTGCCAATTCGATGCTGCCCGTATCGAAGGGAGTGCGTTCGAATAAACCGACCGGACCGTTCCAGACAATAGTTCTCATTGGGCGCAGTGCTTCGCGAATGTCCTCTAAAGTTTGCCTACCTAAATCAAGTATTCGAAAGCCAGGTGGAATGCGATTTACCGAAACTGTGCTTACTACTCCACCACTGGAGTCTGATATAACGACATCCGTCGGAAGGACCAGTTTCAGATCTTTTCTACCGGAAGCTATCCGCATGAGAGATAGAGCATCATCGATTCTAGATTCTTCAACCAACGAGTCACCGACATCAATACCCTGTCCTTGAAGAAAAGTATTTGCGATTCCTCCCCCGACACAGATAACGTCAGCTTTATCAGCTAAATGACCTAATATTCTAAGCTTCTCCGCTACCTTACCGCCTCCTAGAATTATTCCAAATGGCCTCTCGATTGATTCTGTGACCTGATTAAGATAATCAAGTTCTTTCTGCATCAGCAATCCCGAAACGGCAGGCAAATAAAATCCCACCCCGACAACTGAGGCATGCGCGCGATGTGCAGTCCCAAATGCATCAGAGACAAACACATCTGCTAATTCAGATAAAGCTCTTGCAAAAGCAGGATCATTCGTCTCTTCACCGGAATAAAAGCGTACGTTTTCTAGCAGTACAATATCACCTTGCTTCATCTCATCTATTACGGCTTTTACTGAAGGACCTATTGCGTCTTCAAGCGATAAAACTGGCTCACCAAGTAAGGTCGACAGGTGGTGTGCCACCGGAGCATTTCGTAATTCTTCAACAATCACACCATTCGGCCTACCTCTATGAGAACAGATTATGATGCGCGCGCCTTGATCCTTTAATGCACGTATCGTAGGTATCGATTCTTTCAATCGATGATCATCTAGAATGGCACCAGAATCGTCAAATTGAACGTTGTAGTCAACTCGAAGTAATACTCGTTTATCTATCAAGCTAACATCGGCGATTGTTTGTTTCTGCATGGCAATATGGCTCCCTACCAATCTGCATCCAATTTCAACTTACTTAAAGGCTAATCTCAATCAGAAGGCCCTTCCAATCAATAAACTACTAAATTCTTCTATATAACTCTCTGAACTTGGCACAAATGACAATGACGCCAGCAGTTGATTGCCAATATCAATTTGGCGACGCGCTTCTTTTTCCGTTTCCTCTTTTGCCCCTGTCGCTGTAAGTAATTCAGTCAAGTGAGCTACTTCCATATCTGTAGCCGGGAGTTTCTTGTAGGCTGTACGAAATTCTCTACCGGCTGACGACTCGTGATCTCGTGCATATATTATTGGAAAGGTCATTTTCAGAGTGCGTAAATCATCCCCTACTGGTTTACCAGTCACTTCAGTATCACCCCAAATACCCAGCACATCATCAACCATTTGGAAAGCAAGCCCTAAAGATTTCCCGAACAAATTAAATATCGCGACATCTTTGCTCGAAGCCCCACCAAGCATTGCTCCAATTGCGAACGGGGCACTGAACATGGCTGCAGTCTTACCTTCAGCCATACGAATATACTCGTCTTGAGTAACATCACCTCTATCCTCAAACGCGATATCTAACTGCTGACCTTCTACGAGCTGCAGGCAGGTCATATCTAGTTCTCGAATCACTGATAAAACTAAGTCAGCTGAAAAATCAAGCTCAGAAAGTCGATGCTGGGCCAGTCTAGCAATCGAAAACATTCCATCTCCGGTATTAATTGCCTGAGCTTCGCCAGCAAAGGTCCAAAGTGTAGGCCTACCTCGGCGGTTAATACTCTTGTCTTCAACGTCATCATGCAGCAAAGAGAAATTATGAATTAGTTCAATTGCTGCGGCCGCAGGAGCACATCTCGCTATATCTGTTTCTTTCATTCCAACTGATTTGGCGGCGGTAAATAATGCACACGACCGAATTTGCTTACCGGGTGATAATTGCACGCTTTGCCCTGATTGATTCTGCCAACCGAGGTGATATCGCATCCAGTCATAAAGTTGACCAGTTTGGTTCAATATGGCGCGAAGCTCTTTGTCAAGAAGTCCTCTATAACTCGCTAATGCTAGCTCGATACCTGGCCTATTCATGGTTTAGCCTCATCATTACCCTAATCTATCTCGGATGTAGCGAAATTTTATCATTTTGATGAGTTCTTATCATGTCTACACTCCAAAGTAATGGTCGATAAGTACCCTGAGCAAATTCATCTGTGAAATCCAAATAATTTGAGTGTCCTGGTATCCCTGATATGCCAGTAGGTATAGCGAAGACAGCTTCATCCCAGCGCCCGATCTTGAGAATTTGACGGTATCCAGCTGTCACCGACACATCACGGCCATCAGTGGTTCGATGGAAGGCACCTTGGGATATGGTGTTGATATCACCGCCAAATGGAACGGGTCGTGAAGACCAGAGCTTACCTAAGATGGGCACAGCCGCAAGAGAGTGTTTCGGTCTTATGAAAGAAAACTCGCCAGATATGCTTTTATTGCTTAATCTTCCTATGCGACGTTCAGCACGAGTTATGGCGAGTCGCAAAACTTTCTTCCTATGATTCACATCGTAAAACCACGGTTTATCAGCGTCGCTCACGGCATTCACCAGCCATCCCTGATGACGCGTAGTGAACGAGTTATAATTCTCTCCAAACATATCGCGTTTTCCTTGCAACAGGTCTCCAGATAATCCAGCAATTGATTCTGTAATGAGGTCTGATAACTCATTACTCACATACGAAATAAATGATGCAGCGTCACCTCGTGAATTAAGTTGTCCGTCCCAATCCGATAGAGATCTCCGGCGATCGATGTCATCTACAACAGGCAAAAGTAAATCACGAAGGGCCACTAGGTTGGCAGAATAGACATCGGTCTGTATTTCGGCGAACGATTCGACATCGTGTCCACTCGATCCCACCAACAGTTCGGTAATTCGCTCGGCTCGCCTAGGTTCAGCCCATTCCTCTCCAAGTTCAAGTTCTCCACCGATCGCCTGATTTGCTGAAACAATTAAATTACTAGGTGGATTCACCGACGACGGCATTTGGTCAGACGTATAGGTTTCTAGTTTACCTGGCGACTTAGATCCGTCACGAGGGAGTAAACCTCCACCTGCACTGTGGCGCATGACCTTGCCGGCTAATTGATAACCAATGTCACCTCGCGTGTCCGCCATCACGAAATTAAAAGGTGCACCCGGCCATTCAGATAAGGCTGCTGCTAACGTTCCTATCGATTCCGATTTCATCATACGAATAAATGTCTTTCCAATCGGCGAGGGGTCAAAGACAGTGGAATTTAGTGCAATAATTCGACGTTCAGAATCGCTAGGTGTGCTTACGATCGGACCATGGCGTGAACTCGCTATTTCCTCCACCACTACACGAGATCCCTCTGAATTTCGTACTAGGATTTCTTCCTCAAACACCATTAACTTTTTTGGACCATCAGGTGTCACATATTCGAGATTCGATAAGGTATTTCCAATAGTTTCCTCCGTCACCGTTTCAACTACACAATCTGCAATATCCACCATGCCGGCTGTAACACCCCAACCTACGTGTTCATTATGACCAATCAATACCCCTGGCACTCCAGCAAGACCCCCTCCAATCACATTGAAATCTCCTCCTTTTAAGTGAGACACATGAAACAATCCCGGAAGTCGCAATTCCACATGCGGATCGCCTGCAAGAAGAGGTTGATCACTCTCTGACAAAGCACCGCGCACGGCCCACGCATTGGATGCGCCGGAGGAGGTTGGGGCCCACTGCTCAGAATCTCTGTAGGTCTTGAGTAAGCGCTCACTCGCTGAGGCCCCCCCCGGTTGATACGAATCGCCAGTGGCAGTCCACTCATCAGGGTGGACCGGCTCTAATAATGGCCATAAGCTCGAGTCCACATTCTTGAGTAATTCCTCGCGGATCAGCTCAGTTTTCCAGTTGCCAGTAAAACTGAATAGCAACAATCGGGCCACAAGCAAAACATCGGTTACCGTCCAAGGCTCGAAGGTAAGTCCAAGCAGATGAAACTCTGGTGGCAAAGTGCGTAATGATTCCACACCCGCAGCCACTCCCAACACATAAGCTTCGAAAAGCTCTAACTCTTCATCCTCGAGTAAGTCGACGTCTGCTTGCGCTATTCGATACAGTCCGATTTGGCGCATAAGTCGATCCGTAGAGAGAGCATTATCGCCTGCTATTTCACTCAGTCGTCCTTGGGCAAATCTCCGAGCTGACTCCATTTGCCATAGTCGATCATGAGATTGCACAAATCCAGATCCCCAAAACGCATCATAGTTATTATCGGCGAGCACGTGTGCAACGCCATACTCATCTCGTATGATTTCTAATTTAGCGCGCAGGCCGCTGTACACATTTGAATAGTTTTGCGGTGGATTAGACAAGCCAAATTGGGCAACTATATAGGCTTTGACAAACCGATATAGAAAACGTAAATAAAACAATAAACGTGTTGGAATCGTCATTGGATCAGAGAGTAACGCAGACACTACGCAGTCGCGAGCTAAGTTTGATTAATTATTTCGAGTCAGAGTGTAATTCTTCGTAACTACTGATTTTTGAAAGCCGACGGTCATGCCGTCCACCTTCGTATTGCGCATCTCGGAAAGCTAATAAAATTTCTAGCGCATGCCCTTGTCCAATTGCCCACGCACCTAAACACAACACGTTGATATTCGTGTGCTGTCGAGCTCTCTTTACCGAGAATACATCGTGGCAGACTGCAGCACGAACACCATTTACCTTATTAGCCGCAATAGACGGTCCGACGCCGTTCGAGCAGATAAGTACACCCAACTCGGGTTTACCATCAGCAATCGCCGCTGCTAGCGGCAAGGCGATATCGGGATAATCGCAGGATTCAGTGCTATCAGTACCAAAATCGATGACATCATCTCCCAGCGACTCTAACTGACTCTTTAATAATTCCTTCAACTGAAAGCCAGCGTGGTCGGATCCGATAGCTATTTGCATCATACTCTCCTGATTCTTGCACGCTCTAAACCGTCATATCACTACACAGCTACGGCTGTAGAAGTGAAGAAATCCATTTGCCATCGACGTTAACATATTCAATTCTATAATGCAGTCTGTCTGGATCATGTAACCAAAATTCGTAGATGGACGGATGGACTCGAAAGCCTCCCCAATCCTCGGGTAAAGGCACATCTGAATCCTTGTCGTAGGTTAGCTTCAGTCGTTCAACTCTCTGCACCAGTACCATGCGGTCATCAATTGCCGAAGACTGAGACGATGCCAAAGCGGAAATTTTGCTCCCATAACTGCGAGATCTCCAGTAGTTCATCACAGTAAAATCGTCAATGACTGAGACTTGGCCCCTGATTCTAACCTGAGCGCCGAACCCCTTCCAGTGCCAGGTCAACGCGGCATGCTTATTCACTAAAAGTTCCTGACCTTTCCGAGAGTTACGATTAGTAAAGAATTCAAATCCGGCCTCAGACCAGGATTTAACTAAGACCATTCGTAACGATGGAATTCCAGTCGTGGATGCCGTGCCAAGTGCCACCGCATCCGGTTGCGGGTCAGATTTTCGCACTATTTCATACCACTCCGAGAAGTGATCTAAAGGATTCGGTCGAGTTGAGATAGTTAGTTTGTCATCCATGCTGTCATTACTTCCTGAAACTCCAGAGCCCCTTGCCTAAGTAATCTTGGAGTGTTGTCGGTGAAATCCACAACAGTGGAAGCTACCCCATGACTGGACGGACCACCATCGAGTACTGACACCTCATGTCCAAACGTATCAATGACCTCTTGGGCCGAATTAGCGGGCGGCTCATCGTGTTTATTAGCACTTGTTACGGCTAGAAATCCGCCCATTTCCTCTAGGATCTTAAGAGTGATCTCGCTTGCAGGTTTTCTAATACCTATCGTAAGTTGCTCAGTAACGAGGGGCGCAGGGAGTCCATCTTGCTTCGCCCGAACTATCGCAGTCATAGCTCCCGGCCAAAACAGTTCAATTCGTCGAATTTGGTCAATCCGTTCAACGTAGCAAGCAAGCTTCGACAATTCTGAAAAAAGAACTGCAATTGGCTGATTCGAGTCTCGGCCTTTAATTTGTGCAAGTTGCCTAAGAGCTCGCGGGTTGAGTGGATCCGCAGCCAAACCATATACGGTATCTGTAGGAATTCCGACAATCTGCCCTGCCCTCAGTGCTGCGACAATTTCATCCTGCGTGTTGAAACCGACATCGACCATCTATCTATAATAGTCCTAACCGCCCTAAGCATTATGCGGCTAGACTCAAGATGCGAATCAATCTAGCGGAAGCAAGGTTATTGATGAGTTCGAATCAATCAAAAAAAGATACGATCGTAATACTGGATTATGGTTCACAATTCTCAATGCTGATTGCAAGACGCGTGCGCGAAGCCGGAGTTTACTCTGAGCTGGTTCCCTGGGATGTGGCGCCAGACACACTATCAAATCTAAATATTAAGGGTTTCATTCTATCAGGAGGGCCTGCTTCTGTTTACGGGAGCGATGCACCCACCCTTCCCTCCTTTGTTATCGATTCCGAATTACCAATTTTGGGTATCTGTTATGGAATGCAGTTAATCGCTCAGCATTATGGTGCCGAGGTGGCTTCCGCATCTGCACGTGAGTACGGACCTGCGGTGATTCAACAAACGAACAATTCACATGCCATCTTTTCCAATCTTCCGACGGTGATGGAAGTTTGGGCATCACATGGTGACAATGTTCTTGAGTTACCTGACGGCTTTACGCTATTAGCCGAATCAGAGAATGCACCTATCGTCGCTATAGCCGACTCAAATAATCATATCGGTATTCAATTTCATCCAGAGGTCGTCCACACACCAGCGGGCACCCAACTCATCGAGAACTTTCTCTTTCGAGTCGCGGACTGTGATGGAAAATGGGATTCAAGCTCGTTCATTAATGAAACAGTGGCAGCAATTCGAACTCAGGTAGGTCAAGGCCTCGTAATTTGTGGACTTTCCGGCGGCGTGGATTCCGCGGTCGCAGCGGGACTTGTACATCGGGCAATTGGAGATCAACTCACGTGCATCTTTGTCGACAATGGTCTACTCCGGCATACCGAAGCTGAACAGGTTGTTGAGACGTTTCGTGAACATATGGGAATGAAGCTCATACATGTGGACGCACGAAGCGACTTTTTGACCGATCTCAAGGGTGTCAGCGATCCAGAAACCAAGCGAATTCGTATTGGTGAAAAGTTTATCCGGATCTTCGAAAAAGAAACTGAGAATTTGGGCGATGTTGATTTCCTAGTTCAAGGAACTCTGTATCCTGATGTTATTGAATCCGCGGCGAGCGGTAATTCTGCTGCGGTGAAAATTAAGACACATCACAACGTCGGCGGACTTCCCGAAGACATGACGCTGACCCTCATAGAACCACTTCGAAACTTGTTCAAAGACGAAGCCCGGAATGTCGGACGCACCTTAGGCATCTCATCCGAAATCATCGACCGACAACCATTCCCCGGCCCCGGTCTAGCGATACGAATAATTGGCGAAGTGAGTGAAAGTAGATTGGACATCTTACGACGGGCAGATTGGATCCTGCAGGAAGAACTCCTACGTACAGGAGAGATCAACAATCTTTGGCAAGCTTTTGCCGTGCTTACGAATACTAAAACAGTTGGAGTACAGGGCGATTACCGAACATACGGCGAAGTGGTGGCGATTCGCTGTATTACTGCGGAAGACGCTATGACTGCTGATTGGGCAAAGTTGCCCTATGAAGTTCTCGCGACCGTTAGTACTCGCATCACTAATGAAGTCGAGGAAGTAAACCGCGTTGTGTACGACATCACGTCGAAACCACCGGGAACGATAGAGTGGGAATAACTGGTATCGACACACTACCTATATACCAAGTAGATGCGTTCACTACCGAGCTTTTTTCGGGAAATCCCGCGGCTATTTGCGTACTTACTGATCCCGTAAGTGACGAGGTTATGCAGGCAATTGCATCAGAAAACAACTTGTCCGAAACGGCGTTCATCAATATTAGCGTCCAACCTTTTTTTATAAGATGGTTCACGCCTTTGATGGAAGTTGATCTGTGCGGACATGCCACCTTGGCAGCCGCTCGAATTCTTTTTGACGACTACCTAACGCCACAAGCACGCGAAATTAGTTTCGGTTCACGCAGCGGCATTCTCAGTGCAATTAAGCGTGACGATCTAATCTTGCTAGATTTTCCAGTTGACATCCCTACGAAAATCAAGTCCATCCCAACTATTCAGAATGGACTTGGAGTTAAACCTGTATCCACTCTCCGAGGAAAGGAGGACTTGCTTGCTGTGTTTGAGACTGAGTCAACAATTGCATCTATAGTGCCCGATTACTCGATATTATCTCGCCTGGATTCTCGAGGGTTGATAATTACTGCCCCAGCAGCAACTAGTGACTTTGTCTCTCGATTTTTTGCACCACAATCAGGCATAAACGAAGACCCAGTGACAGGATCAACTCATACGGTGTTAACTCCTTACTGGGCCAATATTCTTGATAAACAAACTCTTACCAGCCGGCAACTCTCCGATCGAGGCGGCACACTCTATTGTGAACTATTGGGTGAAAGAGTATTAATCGGAGGAGCCACTAGACGCTACATGAAAGGCTCAATCACGATTCCTAACCGAAAAGGACCGGAATACTTATGACTCCTGACCTAAATATTCAAGACTTCCCAATATTTGATAGTCATTTTCATGTAATCGATCCAAGATTCCGATTGATCCAAAACGCAGGATATTTACCGCCACAATTCACTATACATGAATATTTGACGCGTCTCGACGAATATACGCTTGCGGGAGGAGCTGTAGTCTCGGGGTCATTTCAAGGATTCGATCAGAGCTATCTTCTCGAAGCACTGAAATTGCTGGGATCAGGTTATATCGGAGTAACTCAATTACCTATTTCAACGACTGATGATGAAATTATCGAACTGAACAAGAGTGGAGTGCGTGCTCTTAGATTTAACCTAAAGCGAGGGGGCTCAGAGAATATTGAACACATCAAATCAATGGCGAACCGAATTCATGAAATTGTCGGTTGGCATATTGAGCTATACGTCGACTCTCGGGAGCTTGAGGATTTATACGATCTACTATCAGAACTACCAGCCATAAGTATCGATCACCTAGGATTGAGTAAAGCTGGATTACCCACTCTCAAAAAACTAGTAGCGAATGGGGCATATGTAAAGGCAACTGGATTTAGTCGACTCGATTTCAATCCTGTAGAGGTCATCAAAGAATTAAATGAGATCAATCCTGACGCTGTAATGTTTGGAACCGATCTGCCCTCGACGAGAGCCCCCATCCCGTATTCTGATTCTGACTTAGCAGCACTTCTTGAGGCATTTGATCAAGTCACTATTCACAAACTTTTGACAACCAATGCGCGTAAATTTTATAAACTACAATGAGTTAATCAATTGGAATCATCGGGCACTGAAGCAGTCCCAAAAAATTAACAGAAATAGTGTTATTAGAAAAATGAATATCTTACTTCTTGGAAATGGTGGACGAGAGCACGCGATAGCGTGGAAGATAGCTGACTCACAAAGACTCACCAAGCTATGGATTGCGCCAGGAAACGCTGGAACCGAGACATTCGGTGAAAATATCGTGGGCTTGGCAATTGAGGACCCTGAGGCGGTGGTGCGAGCCGCTGCAGAACTAGCAATCGATCTTGTGATAATTGGACCAGAAAAGCCTTTGAGCACAGGTGTTGCTGATCGATTACGGAAGGAAGGGGTCCCAGTATTTGGGGCTAACGCCGCCCCAGCTGAAATCGAAACATCGAAAGCCTTTGCTAATGACCTAATGCATAAATATGGGATTGATACTGCTGATTCCAAGTTATTTGATTCACCTGAAGAAGCCAAGGCTTATGTCAGAGAGCTTGACGGGCCCAGTGTGATCAAAGCAGATGGACTTGCTGCCGGAAAAGGTGTCACAGTGTGCGATTCTGCAGAACAAGCGTTACAGGCAATTGACCAATCTATGCAGCTTCGTCAATTCGGTACTGCTGGCGACCGAATCGTTATCGAAGAACGGATGTATGGTTGGGAAACATCTGCCCATGCATTTACCGATGGGATCACTGTTCGGCACATGCCTTTCTCATGTGATCATAAACCAGTCTTCGATCAAAATCTTGGCCCAAATACCGGAGGGATGGGCGTCTACTCACCTTCGCCACAGTTGGAACCGGAAATCCAAAAGATAATAGAAACCCAAATAACTGAAACCTTGGTTAAGGCTTTAGGTGAGGAAGATCGAGTTTATCAAGGCGTAATCTATCCTGGGATTATGCTCACTGATTCCGGGCCACGTGTTGTCGAAGTTAATGCGCGGTTTGGCGATCCAGAGACTGAAGTTCTGCTTCCACGTCTGAAGACAAGTTTATTGGACATTATGGTTGGAGTAGCAACGGCAACCTTAAAGGATGTGGAAATAGAATGGTCAAATCAGTCGACTGTTGGAGTGATGCTTACGTCTAAGGGATACCCAGGACATTACGAAGTTGGTCATCGGATATACGGGTTAGAAGACATTGACTCAAATATTCAAGTTTTTGTATCAGGTGCAGAGCGTGATGCAAACGACCATATGATTACGAGTGGTGGGCGCGTACTGTGTGTTACAGGGTCAGCTAATAGTCTTGAAGATGCAAGATCATTAGTCTACGAAAATATTGAAAGAATCACTTTTGAGGGAGTACACTTTCGCAAGGACATTGGAAGCATTGTCACAAAAACCTAACTAGACCGTTACCTTACAGGACAGCCAAATCATCAAGCTATAAAATACAGTCATGCGTATATAAAACTACTAGGAGACTTTATGATCCCTCGTTATGCAAGACCGGAAATGACTGCTGTTTGGTCGGATAAAAATAAATTTGACACGTGGTTACAGGTAGAAATAGCAGCGACCCAGGGATGGGCGGATGAAGGCACTGTGCCACAAATCGATGCGCAACTAATTAGTGACAACGCTCAAGTAAATTCAGATGATGTTATTACCTACATCGAAGAAACCCACCATGATGTGACCGCGTTCATACGTTCCGTAAGCGAGTCCCTTGGTGAAGAAGGCAGATGGATACACTATGGCTTAACGAGCAGCGATGTTTGGGACACGGCCACATCGCTCCAATGCATTGGAGCACTCGATCTTATCGATCGAGCGGTGAGTTGTCTTAAGGATGAAATCAAGCAAAAAGCGTTAGAGCATAAAGATACGATTTGTATCGGGCGCACACATGGCATTCACGCAGAGCCAACCACATTTGGAATGAAGTTAACCGTCTGGATAACTGAGTTAGAACGACATCAAGAAAGGTTGCAACTCGCTCGTAAACACATTTCTGTTGGGCAATTGTCAGGCCCGGTTGGAACACATGCCTCAATTCCTCCCGAAGTCGAACAAACTGCTTGTAACTTCCTGGGGCTCTCAGTAGCCGATGCAACTACACAAATTCTACAACGTGACCGCCACGCATTTTTAATTAACTGCATTGCAGGACTAGGTGGTTCGCTCGAGAAATTCGCAACCGAACTTCGTAATTTGCAACGCACCGAGTTTTCTGAAGTGGAAGAGCCGTTTACAGAGAATGCACAAACTGGTTCTTCTTCAATGCCACACAAAAGAAACCCTGAACTGTCTGAAAGAGTTTGTGGGATTGCGAGAACCCTTCGAGGGTACGCTCTCACAGCTCTAGAAAACGTGCCGCTCTGGCACGAACGCGACATCTCGCATTCTGGATCCGAGCGGATTATCCTTCCCGATGCCTTTGGCCTCCTAGACTATGCCCTCGACATCCTGACGGGCGTGATAAGGGGTCTAAAAGTAAAACCGGACCGTATGCTCGAAAACCTAAATCTCACTAACGGTCTTGTCTTTTCCTCAAAAGCGTTGAATTACCTTATAGAGTCCGGATTGCCTCGACAGGACGCATATAAGATTGTGCAGACTGCTGCAATGAAATCACACCATGAAAGAGTCGATTTTAGATCCCTACTGGAAGAAGATGAGATATTGCAGAAGCAACTGAGTCCGCAAGCTATCGATGAAATATTCGATCCTCGGTCTTACCTCACCCATATTGATGAGACCTTTCGCCGAATCGGATTAATATGATGTCCTCGTCAGAGTTACTTATTGACACCGATCTTGATTTTCCACTCCTAAGCCGCGGCAAGGTTAGAGATGTATACGAAATCGGACCAGATCAACTCCTACTAGTGGCGACTGATCGTATTTCAGCATTTGACGTGGTTATGAAAGAAGGGATTCCAAAAAAAGGTAAGGTATTATCGAAGCTATCAGCCTTTTGGTTCAATCGCACAGCGGAAGTCATCCCAAATGCTTTTCTTGGACTCCTGAATGAAACTAACGCTCAGGAATTTAATCTTAGTGACATCGATCCTAAATATTTCGACAGATCAATCATAATGAAGAAGGCAGATCCGTTACCAGTTGAATGTGTTGTGAGAGGATATTTGAGTGGATCTGGCTGGAAGGATTATCAGTCCCACCAAGCCATCGCAGACGTGCTGTTAGGTGACGGCTTATTAGAATCGAGTCAGTTACCCAGTCCAACCTTCACACCGTCCACTAAAGCAGTCCCCCCTGAACATGATCGGCCGATGACATACCAAGAGGTTGAGAATTTGATTGGACAGGAATTCGCCAACGCAATAAAAATTAGATCTCTTGCCTTGTACGGATTCGGAAGTCAAGAGTGTCAGAAAAAAGGCATAATCATCGCAGATACTAAATTTGAATTCGGACTAATTGATGGTGAGCCGAGCCTGATCGATGAGGTTATGACTCCCGATTCGTCTCGTTTTTGGTCGGTAGATGAGTATTTCCCCGGAAAACCACAACGCTCATATGACAAACAACCTTTACGTGATTTTTTAGAGACTCTTCAATGGAACAAGGAACCGCCTCCACCACTTCTACCTGATGAGATTATCAAAGCTACAACGGCTCGATATGTGAGTGCATTTGAGTTAATCACTGGAACAATGCTGGACTAGGGTAAACTATCGATATGGAAGAAACTTTCTCAGTACGAGTCGACGTCATGCTTAGACAGGAAATTAATGACCCGCAAGGTCTGGCAATTGCGAATGGACTCCGTGAGCTGGGCTACCACGAAGTTTCAAAAGTACGTGCTGGTAAACGAATAGATTTACAATTAAGGGCCGAGAACGCTGAAGATGCAATTACCAAAGCAGATAGCATGGCAAGTTCACTGTTAGCTAACCTTGTGATTGAAGATTACTCAATCACCCTAATCTAACCTGACAATAATTGAGCGAGCGCCGCTTGGTGAACTATTCCATTACTAGATATCACATGACCATCTGCAAAAGTAGGATTCCCGCTGCTATTTGTCATCATGCCGCCTGCCTCTCTCACCAAGAGATCTAAGGCAGCTACGTCCCATATGCTGACTATCGGGTCCAGCATTACTTCTGCCACCCCTTCGGCAACTAAGCAGTGTCCCCAAAAATCTCCGACACCCCGCTCCCTCCAGGCAGAATTAATCAAATTATCAAATCCTGCCCAACGACTTCTACACGCCACAGATCCCGTGTATAGCAATTGAGCATCAGAAATGACAGCGCGATTCGACGTACTAATAAGCTCTGGGTTTTCTCCGCAAAAACTTTTATGTGCCCCAGTCGCCTTACCTGCCCACCAGCGAGTTGCTAACGCTGGAGCGGAGATAATACTACCGATCACTTCACCTTCAACGCTAAGTGCTATCAGAGTTGCCCATATCGGCATACCGCGCATAAACCCATGTGTCCCGTCGATTGGATCGATAATCCAGGAATACGCATCTTCTTCTCCAGATATCAAACCTTCCTCCTCGCCGTGTACGGAATGATCTGGAAATTCGGACTTCAACATTCGCCTCAGTTCCGATTCAACTGCTTTATCAGCTTCGGTGACAAAAGAGCCATCGTGCTTTTGCTCAGCCGTCAGCTCGTTTTGTCGATGAAAGAAATTCATAGATATCTCATCGGCCGCATCAGCCAACACTTTGAGTGTTTTTTCTATTCTTGCGCTGGTTAGTTGACCGACATCGTTCACAGGTATCTCGCCTTCAATCGGTTAGTGTTTCTTTCGTGCTCGGCACTAAGCCCGTGATTCTTGGATCCTTGGTCGTGGCCATATCCAAAGAGCGACCCAGTGCTTTCATCGCGGCTTCTGCGATATGGTGATTGTTTTTACCCGCCAGCTGTCGAATATGGACTGTTAAGCGCGCTCCACTTGCCAATGAATGGAACACGTGAGGCACCATTTCAGCTGGCACCTCACCAATAGCGTCTGGTCCGAATGAAAAACTCACTTCTGCATGTGAACGTCCAGAAATATCGACTACCGACTGAACCAAAGCTTCGTCCAAAGGTACGGTTGCATCTCCCATCCGCACTATCCCGCCTCGATCACCTAAAGCTGAATCGATTGCCTGTCCAAGCACGATCGCAACATCCTCGATCGTATGATGAGTATCAACTTCAAGGTCACCTGTTGCATGAATCTCCAGATCAAATCGACCATGCCGTGCGAAGGCTTCTAACATATGGTTATAGAATCCAAGCTCTGTAGAAATGTCTGATTGACCCGTGCCATCCAGATTTATAGAAACGCTCACATCAGTCTCAGCTGTTTTACGCTGCTTAGATCCGATTCTTGGTGATGACATTTTTTACTCCGGTTCTATTTCTCGAATGGCTCCGATAATTCGATCATTTTCCTCAGGCGTTGCAATTGAAATTCTCAGATGATTTTCCAATCGCGGGTGCGCAATATATCTTGTGAATATACCCTGCGATCGCAACTTGTCTCTTAATCCTAGACCAGAAATTCCATCTAGGCGGAAAAGGATAAATGATGCATCAGATGGCCATGGGCTCATCCATTCAATTTTTGCGAGTTCAACGCTCATTCGATCTCGCTCTGCAGAAATGATTTCAGCTTGTGAATCGAGTGTCGCGCTGTCGGCCAATGCTGCCAGCGCGGCGGCTTCAGCAATGACACTTATGTTATAAGGTTGCTTGGCCTGTAAGCATATACTGACCAATTCCGGATGCATTATGCCGTAGCCAATTCGCAAGCCAGCCAACCCACCCCACTTCGAGAATGTACGTAACACAACTAAGTTTGGAATATCTCTGACCTCTGCAGCCAAAGAATTATCTTTAGAAAATTCAATATATGCTTCATCAATAACTACCACTGCACCGGTCTCTAGTAACTTTCTTACAAGATGACGTGGAATTGTGTTTCCTGTAGGGTTATTTGGAGATGGAATAAACACCAATTTCGCATCGTGTGCTGCCTTCGTAAGGGCATCTTCATCAAACTGCCAGTCATCCAACAGTGGCACATCGACCACATTGGCTCCATGCAGACTGGCATCAAACGAGTACATCCCAAAGGTAGGGCTAGAAATCACGATATTATCGCCCGTATTAATAAAAAGTCTAAACATAAGATCGATCAGCTCGTCCGAGCCATTTCCACAAATGATCGAATCAAATTCAACTGATAGATGACCGGCTATTGCTGATCGCAAGCGGCGCTGATCCGCATCCCCATAACGATGAATATTAATTTCACGCAGAGATTGAATTGCTCGTATCGTCTCATTCGAGGGGCCGTATGGATTTTCGTTTCCGTCCACTTTAATCACCGAATGGAGATTTATGCCTAACTCAGTCGCCAGAAATTCAACGTCTTCAAGTGCAGCATATGGAGGAAGCTCCCTTAGAGACGTTTTCAGTGAGTCAGAAAGAGAGTATCCATTGAGGTTTATACCGCGTAGTTCGTCAATCATTATCTGGACTCCAATCTTCGTTCGATACTTCGGGCGTGACCGGTAAGACCCTCGACTCTCGCTAGAGTCGCCGCATCTGGTCCGAGTCGTAAAAGATCATCAGTCTCTAACGCCACCAGAGACATCACACGTAAAAAATCGAGTACTGAAAGAGGTGATGCCCACCGAGCTGAACCACCGGTAGGCATCACATGACTTGGCCCAGCAGTGTAATCACCAAGTACTTCTGGAGAGCTTTCTCCAATGAAGACCCCACCCGCATTTTTGATTCGTTCTAAAACTGAATCAGGATCATCAATCAGCAAACAAAGGTGCTCCGGTGCAAAACGATTAGCTAACTCGATAGCTCGATCGATGTCCTTCACTACAATTGCACCGCCACGCAGCATAGCCAGTCGTGCTATCTCGGCTCGCTCTAATAACTTCAATTGCTCATCAATTGCCGCTAAAACTTTGCGTGCCGCCATATCAGATGTTATTAACAGAACCGGAGTTGCCAAAACGTCGTGTTCCGCCTGAGCAAGCAAATCAGACGCCACCACGCCAGGATCTGCTGATTCGTCAGCAATAACAAGTGTCTCAGTAGGTCCGTATATCGAATCAATTCCTACTTGTCCAAACAGCTGTTGTTTAGCCAGTGTGACAAATAGTCCTCCGGGTCCAAAAATCTTATCCACTGGTTGTATAGTGTCGGTACCGTATGCCAACGCCGCCAGTGCCTGTGCTCCCGATGCCCGAAATACCTGATCAATCCCCGATAATTTTGCAGCCACCAACTTATGAGGATTCACGCGCCCATCGGGCATCGGAGCACTAACACCTATGATCTGTTCAACCCCCGAAACGACAGCTGGTACAGCCGTATGAATAACTGACGATGGCAATGCGGCAACATTACCAGCCATATAAATTCCAACTCGCGAAATAGGTCGAACAATCCAGCCAGTTCCACGCTTGAGAAAAGATGTCGGACCATGGCTCAGTTGTTCACGGTGATAGCGACGTACGCGTTCCACGGTAAATTCTATCGCTTTCAAATCTTCTTTCGCGACGACTGAAAAAGCCTCGTCAAATTCTGTTTGCGATACTTCTATATCGCTATACGACGAATCATCGAAGCGTTCAGTAAAGGAACGTACAGCGGTGTCACCTTCATTACGAACCTCATGAATGATTCTTGAGACATGTTCCTCAGGACTGATATCGCGAGCGTTTTCATTCCATGTGTCATTGATGATTGTCTGGACAGCAGATGAAATTTGTGAGCTTAACTTAAGATCCCGGTTCACAAGTCCTTCCGCTTCGACTGTACGATCTTCTAAAATTCTGTATGAATCTTCACTAGTCATCAAGTAAAATTTCTCCTATTTGAAATATTCGATAAGTTTAGCTTCTATCGCGTCATGCGCATCAATCCAAAACTGTGAGAGAGTCGCACTTTCGATGTGACTAGAGGCTTCCGTAATCAAGTTCTGCGGATCTTCAAGGAGGCTGGAGATAACATCATCAGTTAACTCTGCATTTTGCATATGACGGAGAATCATCTTCTCAAAGCGTGAATAGTTAGCTGGCTGAGCAGCTACATCAAGGGAAACCGCTAGCCACTCTTCCAGAGCTTGTGGCGCTATGAAGGGAACTGATGGGAGTCTTATATAAATTGACAAAGCGGATACAATTTCAGACATTTCGGATCCATGTTGACGATCAATCAAGTCCATTTGATATTGAAGCGCACGATCTAAAAGATTCGCGTATCGACTGCCACCGTTACTGGATTGTAAGCCAAAATACGGTCGGTATATTTCGGATATAAAGAGTTCATCAAGAACCAAGTGCGTAATATAACCCGCCATAAATGAGGCCGCAGTGGTATCCATATCGGCCTGAAATCTCAAATCAGGATGTTCCGAAAACATTCGCTTAACTGAATCTTGTGCCTCATAGTGATCGAGGTCAAAAAAATGTGTGTCAGATCGATCTCCGCGAGTAATCACTCGAATATCTGGACTAGTAGACCCAAGAAAAAAAGCTCCGCGATCAGCTTCAATTACCGAGGATCTTAATCTGTTCGCCACCACGTAGGCCGAATGAAGATGACTACCAAGTTGGGGCATTATCGGATCATTCTCACGCTCACTAAGCCTTAGCGAATTTCTCGACAAATGCGCGCAGAGTTTGATTCTGCACGTTCGAATATTCGCCAGTACGACCAATGATACAGTTTGTTGATTCGATCATCACATCAAGCATCATCAAGTTATTCGCCTCAAGTGAGGCGCCTGTTTCAGTTCCCTCAATCAAAATCTCGGCGTCCTCCGGAACAAAACCTTCTGATGCACCTGAAATAGGGATCACTGAGTATCTGCCTAGTTGCTTCGTTCGAGCGTATTTGTCCGCTAATGACGCGTACTCGGATGCGACTCGGATTACTTTGTTAGGGTTATTTGCTCGCCAAATACTAATCGCATGCTCGATACTCACGGCCCCTAAGTCTTTCGAAACCACTGCTCCTAATCTGTATTCCGATCGTTTCAGATCCACAAGCTCTTCAACCGGGGCCTCCGGGTATGATGCGAGAAAATTCATCAGCCAATCGCGGCCTGTCATTGCTATATCAAATAAGCCGAGCGATACGGCCCTAGGCATATCCTGCGGTCGAAATACCTTTATCTCGATATTTGCATCGGAAGCCAAGGGACGTCGGACAGTTTCTGTTGCTGTGTAGCCTTGAAAGTTTATACCAGCATCTTTTAGAGCTGCGACCGTATGCCGTTGAGCATGACCATCCGGCACTGCCACCCGTAAAATATCTTCTCGATTTTTGGTCATGTCACTCAATTCTGCGTTTTTATTCACGGTTCGAGTCAGTTTTCTTGGGGAGACAAGTCCGATTCCCGATTCTTGTGTAGGCAGCTTTAAAAGTTGCTCCAATAGGTCGGATAAATTTTTCTGCGCTAGAGATCGCTTGTTAGCTATTAACCAAACACCTCCATCATGAACACGAGCGATTACTTTTAGACCTTCCTGCTGGCTTGGGGTCCGTTCGGCGATGGTAAACATCGCATCCTCTGGTGGCCAAGACTCAGGTTTAGCCCAGACGTCTAAGATGCGATAATTTCGAGCGCCCAGCTCAGTCAAAAATCTCAGAGCTATATTCGGGAATTCAGTGGTGATAGTTGAGATCGTATCCGTTGCTAGCAGATCGATATTTAAATTTGTGCTTCCTGCCAGAACAAGTTGAGGTTGCTCAGAAATATCTTTATCCATCTCGACATCAAGCCGCTTGAGAGGGACTATCGACTCCTGAGGATAGCGAGTCAGTAACTCATCGATCGAAATTCGTGAACAAATAGCCAAATCATAGTTGCCTAAAGCGACTTGTATGGGAATGTCACGATCAGAAAATACTCGCACAGTTGAATCTTCGTGACCATCAACATCAAATCGTAATGCCCGAGATCCAGAATCATAATCAGGAACCTGGAAACCAATATCAGATAGCATCAGAGCGAGGATCGAGCGAAGATCACCACGAGGTAGTGCGATTCGTACCATGTAATTACCTCTGTTTCAATTCGCAGAATTAATACTCAAGGCTGTTAGGGCATCCATATTAGCCGCCCAGCCCACTGCCGTGGCATCTTTGCCACCAAGAGATTCAATTAGAGAGTCATATCGACCACCCAAAATATATGAGTGATGATTCCCTTCAGACACACCAGAGATACTGAAAGTCACACCTGTATAATATTCAAATGATCTTGTAATAGCCGGACGAATCACGAAAGGAATAGTTAATTCAGCCAATTCTTCTGTAATCGTGATCATATTATCAAGCGATTGGGTCGTCGCCGGGAGTAGCGACCCGATCGTCGTTCTAATATTCCGCGTGAACTCGACAGAGTCACCAGGTATATTCATTAGTAATTCCAGTGCTTGTCGCGCAGTCGAGGAAAGAGTCAAAGCTTCATCCAACACAGAGACATCTAGTTCAATCAATCGGTCATATATTTTTAAAGACTGTTCATAGGAAAATTCTGATGATCCTAAAATAAGTCTGAGTAAACTCGAGTCTGCGAGACTCACTACTAGATTGCTTAGACCTAAGTTCTGCAAAAAATCAATCGCCAATTTAATCATTGACACATCGGTTACCGAGCCCGATTCACCGAAGCATTCGAGACCACATTGCCAGACCTCGCGATCACCAGTTGGAGTGAAACGATATGCTGGTTGCACGTAAGATATGCAATTCACTGGTGGACTCGCCTTACTCTCGATATTCTCAACGTACCATCGAGCAGCTGAAATTGTAGCGTCCGGTCGCATCACGACTCGCTCGCCACTCCAACCATCCCAATCAACAAACGAATAAGCCTCTTCAAGCGCTTTCGGAGTCAATGTTTCGGCTGTCGTGTAGAGATGCAGGGGTTCAAGCGTAGGTGTGCGAATTTCTCTGAATCCAGACTGGCTGGAGATTTCAAGAAATATCCTCTCAATTTCTCGGAAATGCGCCATATACAGACTGTCGCGATCACGCATCCCAGGGCTGCGCAAACTTCTTGTACCTTCGCTGACATCACCTCGGTACGCATCATTAAAAGTATTTTCCACACCTTGGCCAGACATTGGTTCTCCTAATACATAAAGCCAATAATATCTTTAACGCTGATTTGTCACGACCGTAGGAATCTTCGTCATTCGAAAGTCTTTATTAATCTTCGTGACACACATAGCACTAAATCGAGTTACCTAACTCAGGCTAAGTATCGCACCCCTTGAAATCAATCCGCAACTCGAAGCGTATGGACATCGCCGGCAGCATAGGTACCAATAGAGCCATCATCAAGCTCTAAGATCAGTTCTCCGAAGCTATTTACATCAGTAGCCAAGCCAGTTACGTCGCCACCGGGAGTCACAAGTCGAATTCTTTTACCAAGCGTCACCAATTGTGATTTCCAATCCTTAATCAATTTAGCCGGTTCCGCTCTTGCTTGTGAAAGTCGTTTTTCCAAGAAAAACGATAAATTCGCAAGCAAGAGCTCACGCGAGGGTGTATCAAGACCGAGCTTTTCAATGCTAGTCGCAATAGTCGATACATCTGCGGGAAGATCAGATGGAGTCTTAATATTTATTCCGATGCCCAAGTACATCTCAAATACCGAGTCTCTTAAAGTGAGATCGGGCAAAATTCCTGATATTTTCTTTCCATTGATTTGGATATCATTCGGCCATTTGATATCAACCACAACTCCAAATAATTCCATAAATGAGTCCGAGATTGCTAGAGCCGCCGTGAGAGAAACAAGAGATGCCTGCTGGGATTCTTCAACTATGAAATAAAATGTAGACCAGAGTCCTGCACCAGGGGCTGAAACAAACGACCGACCGCGTCGTCCACGACCGGAAAGCTGCTGTCCGGCCACAAAGACAGAACCTGATTTAGAGCCATCCTCAACGCCCTGTTTGGCATCGATCATAGTGGTCTCAGTAGTCACTTTAAAAGTCACGTCATGCCCTATTAAGGGCTCAGTGTTATCACCCAGTCGTCTCTGTATTTCGATTCGATGGGTTTTGTATTCTATAAAATCAAAACTCATAACTTATCTTTAAACGCCACTTTCTTCTAGTTTCTAGGGGTGGATATACACAGAGGGGCCCCTTTGGGGCCCCTCTGCTTTTGAACGTCACTCAACAAGTCGAGGAAGAAATCTACCTCAAAGGTGACTCAGCGGATTACCGTGTAATCACCTCCGACGCGTTCAATTCAACTCGTTGGTAACGTTTGCTACTGCCCATATTGACACCACCTCCTCTCCTACCAATAAGAATAAGAGATAGCGACAATCAATTCAAGGAACAAAATTAACTTAGTGTCACCGCATCAACCGCAGCTTTAACCGCATCAAGCATTTGATCAATTTCATCCTCATTAACACAGAGTGGCGGAGCAAAAAGTACGTTATCTCCCACAATTCTGGTGATGACACTACCCTCCTCGCGCATGTGCGTTTGTATCTTGACTCCTATAGCATTCGCAGCGTCGTATCCTTGGTCAGGATCTCGCTCAGCTACTGCTGAAAAACCAGCAATTAAACCAAGTTGTCGGATGTTTGTTACATGCGGATGGTCATCAAAAATCGAATGGAGACCAGCACCAAATCGATCCCCCATGCTCTGTGCGTTCGCTACCAGATTCTCTTCCTCAATAATCTGAAGATTTCTTAAACCGACAGCCGAAGCCGTTGGGTGAGCTGAATTTGTATATGCATGCATGAATTTCGCGTCAGCAGGTACTGTTTTCAGTGCATCACGTATATCACGCGAAACAATAAACGCGCCCATGGGAATGTAACCAGATGTAATAGCCTTAGCAATCGAGACAATATCTGGCTGAACGTCCCAGCGTTCTAAGGCAAACATCTTACCTGTGCGGCCAAATCCTGTTATTACTTCGTCAGCTATCAACAAAACATCATACTTGTCACAAATCTCTCGAACTTCACGAAAGTACGATTCAGAAGGCGTCCAGACTCCACCCGCGCCCTTAACAGGTTCACAAATTACTGCCGCAACGGTCTCTGGTCCTTCTCGAAGAATTGAGTCTTCAATCCAAGAAGCATATTCACCATCAGAGTTTGGCTCGCCAACACTATCTTCGGGGTTATCAGGTGCTTGAGTATGCACAATATTGGGAACTAGAGGTCCAAAATACTTCCAAAAAGGTGGTAACCCAGTCATCGTAGACGTTGCGAGCGTTCCACCGTGATAGGCACGCTCACGTGCAATTAATTTTGTTTTCTCAGGTTTACCTTTTAAGTTCCAATAAAATCGTGCAGTTTTGAAAGCTCCTTCGTTTGATTCAGATCCTGAATTTGTGAAAAACACTCCGCCCATATTCTCGTAGGTAAGCGAAATGACCTTGGCCGCAAGTTCTATCGCAGGTACGTTGCTATACCCGGTGTAATTATTAGTGAAAGCGACTTTTCGAATTTGTTCGGAGGCAGCATCTGCTAATTCCTCTCGACCATGTCCCACCGCCACATTCCATAGACACGACAAGCCATCGATATAGCTTTTCCCTTTTACATCCGTCAACCAGACGCCCTTCCCGTGATCGAAAATAACCGGTTCCTGATGATCCGGGGAATAGTGCTGGGGATGAATTAAATTCTCCAGGTCAGCATCCGCTAGTTTCCTATAGGCATTCTCGTCAATGACTGTCATGTTTCACCTCTCGCTGTTTGAAATCGGATCTGCGTCAAGGCCCAATTCATTTAAAACTTCAATTGCGGTATCTACGTCACTCCAAGGAATCACACCACTTTTATATTCAATAGATGACTCATGTCCCTTTCCCGCTATAAGGACGATATCACCCTCCTCAGCAAGCTCAAAGGCTCTCCTGATAGCAGCTCTTCTATCCGGAATTTTTTCGAAAAATTCCCCCTCGGTTTTTCCAGCACGAGTCATTGCCGCAGCTATCTCATCTAATATTTGCATAGAGTCCTCACCCCGAGGATCTTCGTCTGTGAGAAGAGCATAATTTGCACCATGAGCTAAAGCGCGTCCTATGCCTGTACGCCGATCTTTGTCTCGCTCACCAGCACATCCAATGATCACGATTTTTTTCGCCGCGTGACTAATCTGATCCAATGTGCCTAAAACTTCTTCGACACTATCCTCTGTGTGTGCATAATCGACTATTACTGTGAATGGTTCTCGACAGACAACCTCCATTCTTCCAGGAATTTGCTCTAATTCCTCGATACCAGACCGAATAAAATCAGGTTTGATTCCTAAACTCTCTGCAGTTTGAATCGCCGCAAGCATATTTTCAAGATTGTAATTTCCTACCAATCTCGATTGAATTTTTTCCGAATTATTCGCCCCAGCGAAGGTGTATTCAAAAGCTGTACCTGAGGTCGACATCTTAATATTGGTTACGTTGTTGATATTGTACTCTGAGGTAAATGCGCCTTGACCGGACGCAATCTCTGTGAATACGCGTGCATACTCATCTGAGCCATTTATTATCGCATGTCCGTTCTCTTTTAATTTGCGGAATAAGAGCGTCTTCGCTCGTACATACGAGGCCAGATCGCCGTGGTAGTCCAAGTGGTCTGATGTCAAATTAGTAAAAATCGCAACATCAAATTTACAACCATCTAACCGGTGCATGTCCAGCCCAATCGAGGTCGCTTCAATTATTACATGAGAACAGCCACTTGATTTCATTGTGGCCAATTTACTTTGTATGTATGGTGCTTCTTGGGACGTAAGTCTAGTACCGTTATCAAGTACTTTATCCCCAATCCTAGTCTCAATTGTTGTCATCATACCCGTCGTGAGGCTCGCCTTACCTAGTATAGAATTCAGTATGAAAGATGTGGTCGATTTGCCGTTTGTACCAGTAACACCCACCAAACACAAAGAATCACCCGGATAATTTTCAAATGCAGTTGAAATTTTTGCTAACGACGCTCTTGAGTTTCTTACTTCATACTGCGGAATCGGAATGTCTGCGCGACTCCGGCCTTGATCTAGAATCAACGCGATGGCACCGTTTCTAACGGCCTCATCAAGGTAATCGTGCCCGTCGCCGACCATTCCTTTGATCGCGACAAATACGTCACCGTTTTGAACCTTCCGCGAATCGAATTGTATCGAGCGTGCGGGAATCGGGTCCACACTCGTTGCCGACGGTTCGCCGCTTAGTCCCAGCCACCATGGTGCACTAACATCGCGTTGCACAGATAAATCCCCCACATTATTTTGCGAGTTAGCATCCACTCGCCCGCAAAGATTTATTATTCTCCTACATGCTAACCTAAAGAAAACAAGTAGGAGGAATATCGTGTCAGTTAAGTTAACAGACGAGATGAAAGAGGCCATGGATGCTGCGCTTGATGACGGGTGTCCTGTCATATGTTCATCCGTAGAGAATGATGGATATCCTACGATGTCATTCTACGGTAGTGCTCACGTCCATGACCACGAAACTATCGGAATTTGGGTTCGTAATCCCGAAGCAGGTTTCTTAAAACGAATCAAACTTCATGAGAAAGTTACGTTGCTCTACAGAAATTCGAAAAAAAAGCAGATATGGTTATTTCAAGGTCGTGCTCGAGAAGCCGATTCAGACGACGATCAGTCCAGAATTTACCTAGAATCACATCCGGGCGAACAAGAGAGAGATCCTGAACGCCTAGGAAGAGCAGTTCGAGTTGAGATAGACAAGGTCACGTCGTACGGCAAAGTCTTGATGGAGCGCTAAGATTAGGTTTTTTTTGTAGTTTTTGAGGATTTTTTATCAATGTCACGTGATACTTTCGTTGTGGGCTATGTCAACGAACTTGCGGAGGCTGATAACCGTGTACAGACAGAAGTTATTCAGCTCGCTTGCCAAGAAGAAAACCTAAACCTTGAAAAACTTTTTGTTGCAGTAGCAGCAGAGGAACACACAGCCCAGGCTGAATTATTAGCGGCTATTTTAGCTGAGCCTACGAAGTTAATATTTGTACTCGCTGTAACAATCGATGTATTCGGTAAAACTGCTCTCGAACAAGCGAGATGCATCACCGCAATTCTTCACTCTGGCGCTGAAGTTCTTCTCGCAAACGGAATACCCACCCAAGATGCTCTGAGAAGTAGCTGGCAAAATCGGGCAACAAATGAGTTAAGCAGAGAACGATCAAAGATAGCCATGCGAGAGCTTGCCAGAAAAACATATGTTCTTGGCAGGGTGCCTTTTGGTTACTCCGTAAACAATCGTAATTTAACTGTGAATCTAGACGAGTCAGCGGTAGTACAAATGATTTTTCGGCTCTATTTAGAAGAAAATCTAGGATTACGCAAAATTACGAGGCACCTAAATGACAGCGGAGTAACCACACGTCGTGGTAATAACTGGGCGGTGTCATCTGTACGAAGCATTCTGCAAAACGAGGTTTATACAGGAACTTATCACCGAGCAGGAACGGTGGTTCCGAGTTCACATGCTGCAATAGTTTCCACCGAGCAGTTCCGTTCCGCAAACGAAAAGATGACCGGTCGGCGGCGGGAAATTGCAACTCAGAGGCCACAAAATCAGATACGCCATGACTACCTTTTCTCTGGATTGATTCGTTGTTCAGAGTGCGGATCTAACATGATCGGGGCAGCTCGTAGAGACAACCCGCTCGGGCCAGCCACCTTAGTTTACAGATGCTCTGCAGCAACAAATCAGGGACGATGTAATTATAGATCTCAAGAGGAAGAGAATCTGATAGAGCTTGTTGGGGCAAAGATAACAAATAATGACTTCGCATTTGTGGATGTCGATCGCAGACAAGCCCAGGACCTTGCAACGGCTCGCGCCCGAGTTGAACGTCACGACCGCGCCCTCGCCACGACAATTAATCGGTGGGCAGACAACAGGATAACGTTTCAGCAAACGATCACTGCGTCCGGTGAGTCCAGCGTAGAAAGTATTTTCTCAAATGCAGAAATTTTTTCACAATTAGAAAGAAACTCTTCGCAAACAATTAGACTTTTACAAGCGAACTGGTCTGATTTATCTCGCTCTGAGCTTAAACAAGCGTTGCAGATGGTCGTGCATCACATCACAACGGGGCCCACAGGAACAGAGGTCTTCATGAGGCCTTTGGAATATTCTTGAGCGCGATAGCTGATTACAAGCCTCTCGTAATAGTGCTAAACTTTGGTCGTTAGGGAGGCTGAACGACTGCTGTCACTGACAACTAAGGATTTGGCAGAGGAAAGTCCGAACTCCTCCGAACAGGGCGCCGGCTAACGGCCGGGCGGCGTAAGCCGACGGAAAGTGCAACAGAAACAAACCGCCGTTTTGAACGGTAAGGGTGAAATGGTGCGGTAAGAGCGCACCGGCGTCATGGCAACATGGCGGCCGGGCAAACCCCGCCTGGAGCAAGGCCAAATAGGAGGACCAAAGGCGTTCGGCCTAATCCTCGGGTAGGCTGCTTGAGGCGACGAGTAATCGTCGTCCCAGATGGATGGTCGTTACTTTCAAAATTGGGCACTTTTGAATTTACAGAATTCGGCTTACAGGCCTCCCTAACGTAGCCCACTTGGGTCAGTATTGAGGTAAATTAGACTAAGTAAGTTTCTGAGCCTGAAAATTCCCCCAATGACAATTACACAATTTAATGTTGGCACCCTGCTCCAAGAGCCTGTTGGGTCTCGTCGGGAGATTCACTTCGAAACCAACAATTCATCTGCTCATCCAGATGAAAATAATCAGTATTTTTATGGACTAGCAGAGATGATAAAAATCCAACAAGGCATACTTGTATCGGCCAAGCTCACCGTTGCTGATGTAACTATGAATTGCGCTGGATGTCTCACCGAGTTTACAAAGGAAATCAATATTGAATTTCAAGAGGAATATCTGCCGACATATGACTTGGAGACTAACAGGCCTATCCCTGCCGATGAAGACGTATTCCGAATCAACAATCGAATGATACTGGACATTACCGAGGCTATTCGACAGTACACCGAGACGGCGATTCCGATTGCTCCAAAGTGTCGCGAAATGTGTGCCGGCATTTGCACGCTGTGCGGAAAGGACTTGAACCAAAGTACTTGCGCGTGTGATAGTAATGAGGCAGACAATCAATTTGGTCCGCTAAAAGAATATTTCAAATAGAATAATAGAATTAAGTGCACCGAAAATTAGTGACAGGAGCCAATCATGGCAGTCCCAAAAAGAAGAACGCCAAAGGCCAAGCAATTACAGCGACGGAGTCACCATCACGTGGGTCTGCCGCAAGTTGTCCGAGACAGATCAAGTGGTGGCTGGAAATTAAACCACACGGCTGGCGCTGAGCGCGATCGAAAAGGTCGACCGATAGCACAAGATACTGATCTGCAACTGAACGCAAATTAAAATGAGTTCGCCGAATTCCGGAGTGGATACTGCCTTAGACGAAATACGAAACCTCCCAACGGACAGTTCAACGGCTTGGTTCTTCCCTGGTCAAGGGGCTCAAGCCGTGGGAATGGGAATAGATCTAGTCGAGAACCACGCTATCGCCCGTGCCACCTTCGACTATGCGGACGAAATCCTAGGGTTTAATCTTTCTGGCCTGTGCTTTGAAGGTCCAGCTGAAAAACTGATGCAAACGGAATTTACGCAACCGGCACTCGTGGTTCACGCGATTGCGGCGCTCCTGACCAGCTGGAGTTCAGGAATAGTCGACAAGAAAGCCCACTTGGTCGCCGGCCACTCTCTTGGTGAATATGCTGCCCTAATCGTGTCGGGGGCATGCTCATTTTCGGACGGATTGAGATTGGTTCGCAAACGCGGGCAATTAATGCAGGAAGCATGCGAAGAGTCGGAAGGAACAATGGCAGCTGTTCTTGGATTAGAAGTCGAAGACGTAGAGAAAATTTGCACCGACGCTGGTGCGCATCTTTGTAATGTTAACGCGCCAGGAAACATTACAATCGGTGGCACCATGGCTAGTATTCAAACAGCAAGTGACTTAGCCGTTGCCCAGGGTGCTTCAAAGGTTGTACCGTTGACCGTCGCTGGAGCATTTCATACTCCACTCATGCAATCTGCAGCGGATGGTATGAAGTATGTTCTGGCTGAAACGACCTTTCATTCACCAGAAATAGACGTTGTCTCAAATGTGACAGGAAAAGTTATTCCTGAATCTAAATTCATAAGCAACGAGTTACATGCTCAAATAACTCAGCCTGTACTATGGCTGGATGGAGTTCTAGAAATGATGCAACTCGGGATAACGAGCATTACTGAATTTGGACCTGGAAGGGTACTAACTGGCGCTGCAAAAAGAACTAACCGCGATCTTATTCTGCGAAATATCGGAAAAAATGAAGATCTAATATCGTCATGACACCTTTAAGCCCTCTTAACTTAGAAGGCAAAGTTGCCCTCGTAACCGCCGGTACAAAGGGAATTGGGGGGGCCATAACAGAACATCTTGCGCAACAAGGTGCACGCCTCGTAGTCACGTACAGATCTAATCAGTCTGCCGCCGAACAATTCTTAACACACCTTAAACAAGAATATGGAACAGAATGCCTCCTGGCTTCATTAGAAATAACGGATTCGGCAGATGTGACAGATACCTTCAAAGAAATTCATGATCAATTTGGCCGATTGGATATATTGATAAATAATGCAGGGGTAACCGATGATCAATTACTTATGCGGATGTCAGAAGAACAATTTGACCACGTTATTGCAACTAACTTACGGGGGCAATTCTTAACTTCAAAAGCAGCTGTAAAGATCATGATGAAGCAAAAATGGGGTCGTATAATCAATATTTCGTCGGTGGTGGGCGTAGTGGGCCAGGCGGGACAATCCAATTATGCTGCGGCAAAGTCAGGAATTCATGGTTTCACTCGCTCACTCGCCCAAGAGGTAGCCTCGAGAAACATAACCGTAAATGCTGTCGCACCAGGATACGTAAAAACAGACATGACTGCAGCGCTCACTAGCCAGCAACTTGAAACAATAATCGCTCGAATTCCTGTTGGTCGACCTGCAGAACCAAGTGAAATCGCACCAATCGTCGGGTTCCTTGCGTCAGAAAGTGCCAGCTATATAACTGGACAAGTAATCAATGTAGATGGCGGATTGGTTACAGCATAAATGTTGACCGATAAAGACTCAATCAGGCATCATAAAGATTTGTCACGGGTCTCAGCCAGGGAACTTGTATTCCAAGCAATGTATGCGAGTGATTCAGGAGGTTCTTCCTCGAGCGATACTCTCACGCGATTTTTCGCCGATCGGGGTTTTGTCGGAGAAAATACTAAATTTGCTAGGCGGCTAATCGAAGGAATTGGCAAAAACCAGTCTGCAATCGACTTAAAAATAACGCAGTTCGCCTCAGCATTCCCGCTTGAGGCAATGTCACCGGTAGATCGAGCAATCTTACGGCTTGCTGTCTACGAATTACTGTTCGATACTCTTGAAAGCGATATCACTCCCGCTGGTGTGGCAATCAATGAGGCGGTAAAAATCGCCAAGAAATTTGGATCGGAATCTTCCGGGCGTTTCGTAAATGGCGTACTCGGTGGTATTGTTCGAGACGAAGATTCTTAAATAAAGGATATACAAGCAAAAGAAGGGACTACTTACGATGGCATCAATCTTTGAGAGAGTGCGAGATCTTGTGACGGAGCAACTGGGAGTTGAGGAAGATGAGGTTGTAATTGGAGCATCCTTTATCGATGATTTGAATGCGGATTCCTTGGACCTTGTTGAGCTAATCATGTCGTTCGAGGAAGAGTTCTCAACTGATGAAAACACTCTGGAAATTTCCGATGAGGATGCCGAAAAAATTCGGACCGTACAAGATGCGGTGGATCACTTAAAAGAGGCTGGTGTCGAGGAATAATAAGGGCATCATCCAAAAATCTGTAACTTTAAGCAGTAATCTATTTATTGTCTCAGATTCGCCTAGATACAAGACCACTTATCAATTTGCCTACTAGCGAGGTATCATTCAGTTATGAATCTCTTCGGCGTCGGCGTATTTGAAGCACTTCTTGTAGCAATAATTGGCTTGATTATTGTCGGGCCAAATAAATTCCCGGAGATGATGAGTCAGGCCGGCAGGTGGTTTAAGTATGCCCGCGCCTTTAGTACTGAAGTAATGAAGGATGTAAGGGAAGCGGTCGACGAAATACAAGAAGAAGTAATTGCCCAAGGGAATGACCTGCAAGAAATCCGAGAGCTTGCCACAGATCTCCAGTCCGATCTAGCTTCCGAAGGTAAGCAAGTCGAAACTCTTATAGACGAGACAGGCCGCGAACTTGAAAAATCGGATCAGGCTACTCCTACTGTGATGGAAACGTTCGATGCCAAGCCAATCCCTCCAACGCAACAGCCAGGGGATCTCAGACTCATTACAGGTAACGATTCTGAAGAAAAATCTTAAGTTGGATATCATATGACATCCGATACGCCTACTGCAGAAAACAATCAACTGCACGATCTTAACGACGAAGAGTCTGCTGAGGATGATTCTCCTCAGCAAGACATGACTCTTATTGAGCATCTCCTTGAGCTCCGCACTCGAGTAATGTGGTCAGCTATTGCGATAACAGTCAGTACGGGAGCACTGCTAATTCCGACTATTGGATTCGAATTTATTGAGCTAATGCTTCAGCCTGCTAGAGCCCACGATCCGGACTGGACCCCTCAGTCTTTGGGCCCCCTTGATCGAATTGTTACGCTTTTCAAAGTAGCATTATTGGGTGGGATTGCAATGGCAATGCCAGTCCTGATATATCAAACCATGCGTTTCGTTAGTCCAGCGCTGACAAAAAAAGAGAAGCGATGGGTACTCCCAATCGTAATTGGTGGTTCCATTGCTTTTATAGGTGGCCTAGCTTTTGCCTATTTTGTAGTTCTTCCCTTATCACTTGTTTTCCTACTCAGCTTTGGTGACAGCTGGGCCCGAGACGATTGGCAGGTCAGCCTCTACATAGACTTTGTAACACGAATGATGCTGATACTCGGAATCGCTTTTGAAACTCCACTAATAGTTATGGGCATGGCTAAACTAGGCGTAGTTACCTCGCGAAAATTACTTGGATGGTGGCGTTGGGCCATCTTAGGTGCATTTCTGGGGTCAGCCATAGTCACTCCCACGATTGATCCCGTCACTCAATCTCTTGTGGCTGGCCCAGTGATAATTCTGTACTTCGTTGGAGTAGGCTTGGCTTGGCTGGTAAGGGGCAAAGATTAATAATTTCAACGCAACGAAATCTTCTGTCCTTGATTAAAAGTTTGGATCAGTCAGATATCATCAACGATCATGGAAAAAAATAGTTTTAATTTGAAAAACACGAACTTTCCTGAAAAAGCGATAAATTTATATAAAGAAATCGCCGACTGTCCAAACTGCGAACTGGCACGAGAAAGAACTCAAACAGTTCCTGGGAGTGGCCCCGTCCCTTGTGATCTAATGCTAATTGGTGAAGCACCCGGTAAGAATGAAGATGAAC
>CAJXBM010000008.1:0-46375 GCA_913051185.1 uncultured Chloroflexota bacterium
TTTAATGTGACTAGGCCTTTGTTATGTTGAAAGGATTCCGACTGATAAGACGCCAATCACCCTCCTTGTTGCCCACAGTAAAAATTGCATCAAACGTCTGCATCACAGATCCATCAACAAACAGTCGACTTACTTTAATCAAATATGCGATCTTCAAACTGTCTTGAATCACAATCTCAAATGAATCCAGTCTACAACTAGTACCCACCCAGCTAGGGAGATATTGCTCCCAAACGTCGGACATATATTCGGGGATATTCGACTCATCAAATCTCCGGTCGTTTAGATCTGACACGATGATCTGATGGACCGGTGGATGAATTGTGTCTCGGTATTTTCTTCTCTTACTAGTGCCAATTGCTTCTACCGCATCTTTGAGTGCCTCTTCAGGAGTCGCTGCCATTAGCTATCTTTCCTTAAATTTCTGATTTTGTAAGATCTACTGGTCTGCCTTCGGTCTTCTCATAAACGATGTCCGCTATGGATCTCAAAGCGTCATCATAGAGAAAAGTTCGACCTCTTAATTCATAATATTGACGCATACCTGGTCGATCAAAAAGCAGTCCGAATTGCACCTTCACTCTATCAGCACTTCCACCATCCCGCCCTAGTCGCCAAAGTGAACCTGACATAAGGAACATCTGTTGAAAAACGCCATCAACTCGAAATTTATCCAACGGTCCTAGACCTATAAAATCCTGATTTCCCTGCAATATTGATTTTGACAAAGATTCGTCTTCAACCATAGAAAGCATAAGATTCTCCTGCCGGTTTTCTGAAGCAAATGTCAGTTCTCTCTGTGCGTCCTGATGTTGCTGTCTCAACTGACTCGCCAAAAATACTGCAACCGCAAGTGTTGCCGCGCCTGTTGCGATTTGTGCAATCACTGCCAACTGTTCCCAATTCATAGCATCTCCTCGTTGTACGACTGGAAGCATAACGGGTTTGTACCAGCTCCTGATATGAACAAAATCGATCAAGGCGAGTAAGACAATTTGAGCCACTTGTGCATTAACCAAGACCAACTAAAGTCGATCATGGAGGTAAAAATGTTTCTTAAAATAAAAGTTAGTTTATTGAGTTTGTTAATGTTGCTTCTTATCGGCTGTAGCTCAAGCTCGGGCACTGCAGATATGAACAATTCGACCACCAGCGTAACGAAAACACCAGCGGTTGCGGAAGCAGCTCTCGAACCATGTACTGAAACTCTAAACGTGGAGTTAGCAAATGATGGGCCGTACGCTATAACTACCCCTGATAGCTTTCAGGGAAACTGTGAAATCAATTTCACTGTAAAAAACTATGCCGCACTGGTTCACAACTTTCAGGTGCTTCAAACGGATCTAGCTGTTGATGCCTTGCCACTCAATGAAGAAACGGCAATGGTCGACGTTGAAGCGGCTGGTGAATTACTTTACTCATCAAAAGATCTAGAACAAGATGAGACTGAAACCGGCACGCTTAAGCTTGAGGCTGGAGAGTATATTCTGTTTTGCAACATAGCAGGCCATTATCAGCTGGGAATGATTAAAACATTCACTATCAACTGATCGTCGCCGAACCATCTATCAGATATTCCTAGGAATATCTGATAGATGGTTCTTGCCAAACTCAAAAAAATAGGTCAGGACATAATCTTTTGCTTCGAATCACTCCGAACTCTTGAGATTTAGAATTCCACTTAATGTAAGCAGAGAAAAAAGCGCAATCGGCAATATTATTATTGCACCACCGATGTCATAATCGTTCGACGATGCATAGGTAAGCCAGATCACCATCATCCCGAGCAAGCTCACGCCCAAAAGGGTCGTCATTTTCGCTCGAGCTAAACCTGAAGTGAAAAGAGCAATTCCAGCCGCAATAATCGACAATAAAGCGAACGTTACCGCCATAGTGGTTTCGTAATAACCGTCATGTAAGCCGACGTTATCGCTACCCCATCCCATCTCAGCGACCGACTGTCCGTCGAGTATCGCGGGTCCAGAGCCAACAAAAAGGTTTAAGGCGGCAAACACCCACAGCCAAATCACCGGATTTAATATCCTTGTCATATCATCCTCCAATTGCTTTTGTGTACCCCGCTCAAATCCTAATACATGAAAGCAAGAATACCAAGGTGCCAGTTTGATTGATTAAATCGCAATCATCACTGACTCCAGAAACCTAAATCTTTTCGATTTTGAACTAGATCCTTTACCGGTAAGACCTCGACTGGTCCCTTTGCCAGATGAAAATCAAAAAGCGATTCTACAGCTTCGAACGTGTCTGCCTCAACAACCGCAAAGATACGATGCTGAACTGGATAGCCCCACACCCCATGTATTGTTACGTCATCATTACCTTCTACCCATGCCGTGGCACCTTCTGCACTCTCTTCCCAAGTTTTAGTTACAACACCGTTCTCTACCCGGCCACAAGTGCTGTGATCATGCTCAGCGATTATATGAAAAATCATAGTCCGTCCCCCTTATATTTCATTAGACCCATCCGTCCCGTGATCTATAACATAATTCTGGCGACAAAAGAGTTAAAATCTAACTTCTGCACTTATGTATACGTAGTATTGAAAAAACTGCACTCAACGAAAAGTAAAGTAATTACTATGAAAGAGAATTTAAGAGACAAAACCCGAGACAATCTCAATCAGGACCTTAATTTTATTGGCGTCCCAGCTGATCTGGCTGAGAGAGGCCATGTAAGAGAGAGTGTCGAAAACTCATGGCACCAACGATCGCTCGGTGTGATTAATATCGACGAAAGCTCAATCCCTTGGATAAACATATTGAAGCAAGATGGCGGCAAAAATAATCCGCCACGATGGTGGATGGTGTTCGGTATCCCAGACGATCGGTCATCAGAAATTCACTCGCACACAAAAATTAAAACAATTAGAAAAAAGTCATTTCCGCTATTCGGTAAAATAAAAGATGTAACCTGGAAAGGCGAAGATGACGGCCTCGGCCTGATAAATGAGCTCTCCATGGACTTGGAAATCAAGACTCTCGCAAAGAAAGTTGGCAATCTTGAAATTAAACGTCAAACCGGTGCATTCCAAGGATGGACGCTGGTATTAGATCGGAAATTTCATCCCTCAAACGAGGACTGGAATACTATTGAAAAAATTGCTGATTACGTCTTATCTTCACAGAGATTTCGCAATCGAAAATAACATTGAAAACAATATTGCAAAACAACACGCGAATCCCACCAACTAGTCATCAAGCCTGTAACATGGTGCCTGCTGCGTGGATAACTCACGTGATAACTAAGGAGTTCAAATGTTAGACAGTGTACAACTCGGCACCAGTGGATTGAACGTCTCCAAATTATGTCTGGGGACTATGAATTTCGGCATACCAGGTCGCGGGCATCAGGGTGATTGGACCCTGACCACAGACGAAGCTCGCCCTATCTTTAAGGCCGCTATAGACCATGGACTCTACTACTTTGACTGTGCCGACGTCTATGGGCTAGGAGCCTCTGAAGAAGTAGTAGGCGCACTGCTGAATGAGCTCCTACCTCGGGACAATTATGTGCTGGCAACGAAAATTGCCCAACCCATGGGTCGAGGTGCTAATCAATCTGGATTATCTCGCAAACACATTATGGAAGGCGTTGATGCGAGTCTAAAAAGGCTCGGTCACGATTACATTGATCATCTAGTAATCCATCGCCACCCCCATGGAATACGTGGCCAGGAAAGTGAAGTTTCAATCGAAGAAACTATGGAAGCATTGAATGACGTCGTGAAAGCTGGAAAGGTCTTGTATCTTGGTGCATCCTCAATGTTTGCTTGGCAATTCGCAGAACTTCAGCTAACAGCTCAGCTACATGGCTGGCAAAAGTTTGTTTCGATGCAAAATCACTATAACCTCGTCTATCGTGAAGAAGAGCGTGAAATGAACCCATACTGTGAAAAGTCGGGAGTCGCTCTAACCCCTTGGTCACCGTTAGCACGTGGCATCTTGGCGGGAGCTTATAAAGGCGGGTTTGAGGCCGGAAGTACAGATAGATCACAAGGTCAAGACAGAGCACGTACTGAAAGTTTGTACCATGGGGACCACGTATTTAGCATTGCTGAAAGGGTGGGTGAAGTTGCAACCAAGTATGAAAAATCTTCCGCACAAATCGCTTTAGCCTGGCTTCTTAATAAGTCAGAAATTACTGCGCCGATAGTGGGGGTGTCTAAACTAGAACAACTCGATCAGCTTGTTGATTCGACAAAAATAACATTAGACCAGACAGATATTGATTATCTGGAAGAACTCTACACTCCAGTTGAAAACTTACTTTCTTTCGGCACGTCATAAGAAATAAAACATTTCGATAATGGACAGCTTTTTATTTAACGCATGTACTACTACCGGAATCGTATGTCGGCCGAATTGCCCCCCCGGAAGACGGACGAAGCCTGAACATCGACGATATTTTAAAACTCTCGGAGACGCCAGACAAAATGGCTACAGAGAATGTCTAGTGTGTAAACCATCAGATGGTCCAAAAGGTCCTTGGCAATCAGTCAAAGACCGACGTCAAAAAATTGGCAATAGCTTTAGCATAAGCACCTCATTGATCAACGACTCAAACCAGATCAGTAAGGGACATAACATTTCTAAGGTAGACCGAAATAAAACAAAATCTAACCTCAACGAATTGTCTGACTATACGGCGAAAAATACTGACCTCGAAGAAGATTTATTTACTGACTAATCGGCGGGCTGGTGTTTTCTTAGAAACGCACGCGTCTGTGATACCGCATTATCTATGTGTGACGGCGAGTCCTTCCATGGAAAAATTGTTAATTCAGAATTTGGGGCAAGGTCAGCCACTTCCATTGCTGCTTCATATGGATGTGCTGGAACGTCGTCAGGTGCTATCAATAAAGGCGTCTGAATGGAACTTACGAAATCGCGCGACACTGTGAAAACAAAGTCGGCACGATCGGTGTACATACTTGTCAGAAAATCATGAACCATGCTGCCCGTTATTTCAGGTCGTTTCTCACAAAGGGGTGGGCCCCAGTTCTTTGTATTATTTTGATAAAACAAATCAGGATACTCTGGGCTAAAACCGCTCGGTTGC
Organism: uncultured Chloroflexota bacterium; assembly: GCA_913051185.1. GTDB lineage: Bacteria > Chloroflexota > Dehalococcoidia > UBA2979 > UBA2979 > UBA2979. Next base: position 5,083 of record CAJXBM010000008.1, read on the forward strand.
ATAAGTGCCGCGGCAACGACTCGATCTGGAGCTAATCTGATTAGGTTGTGAATCATCGGTCCGCCTATACAAAAACCTAAAACTAGAAATTCGTGAATTCCGAGCTCATCCATCAGGCCCAACTGATCGTCGGAATAGGCATCCCAAGGACGATCAACTTCTAACGGCCCGGTCGACTGCCCAAATGCTGAATTTCGTAAGTCAGCCGATATACATCGAAAATCATTCTTGTACTGATCCATCGGATTGAAAGGAACGGAAGTGTCCAGTGAGGACAGGGAAGAATTAAGTCCCCCACCCGGAATAATAAGAAGAGGAAATCCTGACCCAACCTCCTCATAGTAAATACGAACAGACTCTCTTTCATAAAAAGGCATACTCACTCCCTCACTAGCAAATAGCATAATCAATTCACCTTATTTGAGAAGGTAGAAAATGATTCTTACAAAACTACCCGTCTCTACTTTAGGAGTCCGGTGCTATGCTGTGCACAAATTGAAAGTTGCATTTTTTGCGGGCGAGGGGTGGCTATGAAATTTGGGGTATTTTACGAACATCAATATCCAAGACCTTGGACAGAGAAAGGTGAAGCAACACTCCTGCACGAAGCACTGGATCAAGTAGAGCTAGCTGACAAGCTTGGCATTGATTACGCATGGGAGGTGGAACATCACTTTCTGGAAGAATATTCTCACTCCTCGGCACCCGAAGTATTTCTAGGCGCAGCTTCACAGCGAACATCACAAATTCGGCTGGGGCACGGCATAACATTGATGCCACCCGGCTACAACGCCCCTGCGCGAATCGCCGAGCGAATTTCTACACTTGACCTCCTTTCGAATGGGAGAGTGGAATTTGGTACCGGTGAATCTGCGTCACGGACAGAGTTAGAGGGTTATAACGTAGACCCAGCATCCAAACGTGCACAGTGGGAGGAAGCAGTCGAACAAGTTACCAATATGATGGTTATGGATCCGTACCCCGGCTATAACGGTGAATTCTTCTCCATGCCCACACGAAATGTGGTCCCAAAACCCATGCAAAAACCTCACCCACCGCTTTGGGTTGCCTGTTCAAGTCGTGAAACCATAAAAATGGCTGCACGACACGGCATCGGAGCATTGACCTTCAGCTTTGTCGACGCAGATGAGGCGAAACCATGGGTAGATGACTACTACGATACGTTTAAAAACGAGTGCATTCCAATCGGCCACGCGGTTAATCCGAATATTGCCTTTGTGATGGGCTTCTCACTTCATCAAGATGAACAGGTAGCGATAGAGCGTGGAATTGACGGACTCCGTTTTTTCCAATATGCACTCGGCCACTATTACGTTCAGGGAAAACACCAACCGGGTCGCACAAACATATGGGACAACTATATGGATGTTCGTAATGGAATCGTTGCGCCTGACCTAACTAGCGGAGGAGAAAAAGGAAATATTACTGCAAGTCGAGGCGCAATTGGCACCCCAAGTCAAGTGCGGTCGAATCTCCGAGCATTTGCCGATCTTGGAGTGGATCAAGCGATTTTTATCCAACAAGGAGGCAAAAACAAACATTCCGATATCTGTGACTCTTTAAGTCTTTTCGCAAAAGAGGTAATGCCGGAATTTCATGCAGAAGAAGAGGCTCGACTTCTAAGTAAGAACGAGAAACTCGCACCTTTCATTCAAGAAGCATTCGATCGGAAGGTACCTTTAGCCCCTCTTGCAGACGATCAAATACCCGTTCTCGAACCATATGCGAAGACGTAGAACAAATCAACAAAAGTTACTAAGGCTGATTGCTTTACAGTTCTGAAAGCACCGGTACACTTTGTTACTAAGTCAAATGAGCCGCTGACATACGTTATGTCGGATAGAAAATCAATATGAGTCGTGAACTACATCTGAATTTATTCATTAATAGTCGAGGCCACCATGAAGCTTCGTGGCGACATCCAGATGCATCAGATCTTGCTTTGACCGACATTCATTACTTACAAGGACTTACACAAAGAGCCGAAGAGGGCTTATTTGATTCGATTTTTTTAGCTGATCAGCTTGCGTTTCGGGGCGGTGGCGCATCGCTCAGCTTGGAACCTCTGACTTCTCTGGCAGCGCTCGCAGTGTCCACTAACAACATTGGACTCATAGCTACAGCATCAACTACCTATACTGAACCCTTCAACCTAGCCAGACAATTCGCGTCGCTCGACCATATTAGTAACGGCCGGATTGGATGGAATATCGTCACGTCTTGGTCTGCACCTGCTGCTCGGAATTACGGTTATGCAAGTCAGATTAGCCATGCTGAGCGGTATGCTCGTGCTGACGAATTTATGGCGGTAACCAGGAGTTTATGGGACAGCTGGTCTGATGACGCAATTATCGATGACCGAGCAAATGGAAAATATTTAAAGCAAAATAGTGTTCGGGAGGGTGGACACGAAGGAACTTTTTACAACGTCGCGGGCCCACTTAATGTGCCTCGTGGGCCTCAAGGTTGGCCGGTACTTGTACAGGCCGGCTCATCGGACACAGGTCGCAAATTTGCGGCGCAACACGCGGAAGCCGTATTCACAGCTCACATGGAAAAATCTTCAGCAAAGGCCTTTTACAGCGATCTAAAATCACTCGTAAAAGCTGAAGGTCGTGACGAAAAGCAATGTCTGATATTACCCGGTCTGAGCCCAGTGATTGCCTCTACTGATGCGGAAGCAAAGCAGTTCAGAGATGAGCTAAATAATCTAGCCGATCCCCAAGAGGGTCTAATTAGTCTCTCTGCCAGATTTGGCGGTACAGATTTTTCTCATCTTCCGCTTGACACACCACTTTCGCCAGATGACTTTCCGGATCCGTCCACCGTGGAGGCTGCGCGCAGTCGTACTGAAGTAATTCTTGGAGTAGTTCGAAATGAAAGACCTACAATGCGACAACTACTATCGAAGTTAGCGGGCGCACGTGGCCATTATGTTGTTTCAGGTACCCCAGAACATATCGCTGACCTTATTGAAGATTGGTTCATTGATGGTGTAGCTGATGGTATTAATCTTATGCCACCCGTGCTACCTAAAATGTTAGACGTTTTTATCGATGAGGTGGTTCCACTATTACAAAGAAAGGGGATCTTTAGGACCGAATATCAAGGCAATACATTACGTGACCATTATGGCTTAGATAGACCAGACAACACATTTGCGTAAAAATCCTTTTTTTCGAACAAGCTCACTTTCTGTATCAGCTAAATTTAGTCTCGCTAAATAATTTTTGATTTTATCGCTACATACCTAAAATCAAATACACTACATCTCTTATATAAGCAGATTGACGGAGGAATCATGAGTGAGTACATCGCAAACCCAATTGACTGGGTTGCTAATCAAGTAGAACTATATGAAAGTAGTAACGGTGCCGAAGGCACAACGTTATTTGACTTGCCGTGCATTATTGTGACCAACAAAGGCAACAAAACAGGTGCAGTCAGGAAAACACCCTTAATGCGTGTCGTAGATGGAGATAATTATGTTCTAGTGGCATCATGGGGTGGTGCGCCAAAACACCCAGTCTGGTACTACAACCTAAAATCCGACCCAAGCGTAGAAATTAGAGATATCGACAAAGTGCAGCCAATGTCTGTACACGAAGTTACTGACCCAGTGGAAAAAGCTCGCCTCTGGAAGATCGCGGTAGCTGCATACCCACCCTATGAGGAGTATCAAGAAAAAACTTCGCGGGTTATTCCAGTGTTCGTAGCAGTGCCAGCCTAGAACACTCTAGTATTTACTGGGGATAAAGCTTGATGCCAAGCTCGAGATGAAATAACAAGACTAGTCACAGGCTGGGAGAAAGAGCATGGCTAATAAAGCTGATCCATCCACGATAAAAACATTGCTGAAACGAGCTAAAAAGAATGCCCACGAGCAAGCAGAAGCCAAAAAATCCGAACAGGACGACATAGTTCGCTGGGAACAAAAAAATGGACGTGCTAAGTGGTCAGAATTAGACGAGGCCTACAACGGCAAAAAATGAAGGGCCATACCAACCTCCCCCATGGTTGTTTACTGACACAAGCTCTAAGATGAGGATGATCCGTTATTGGCCAAAGCTTTGCCGAGTTCACCAATAACGGATCACCTTCCAAACTCGTCAGCTTAATCGAAAGCTGACAGAACCTCTTCATCTAACCTCTGCAAGGACTCAGAGTTGCTTGGACGAGGTGAAAACATAATCTCATCTACCCCGGCCTCAATGAACTCGCCAACACGGTGAATGATGTAGTCTGCAGTACCTGCAACCGTTCCAGACCCTACCTGGTCGATAAATAATTCAGTTTCATCAGTATTTTCAGATAGTTTTATCGGCATCGATATCGTGTACTTAATCTCAGATGGATCGCGCCCGACGTCTTCGCAGTGCTTCTCAATCACTCCTACTTTATGTTTGTATAGCTGAAGTGACATGCCACCGTAACGTTCATTCTCCTCCTTACCCACTGCAAAACCGTCTAAATTCCAAATATCACCATATTTCGCCAGTGTCCTCAATGTCCTTTTTTCACCCATTCCACCGATCATGATCGGTATATGTGGATTCTGAACTGCAGCTGGTGAGAGTGGTGCTTTGTCTAACGTATAGTACTTGCCATTGAAATCTACAGGTCCGGTAGCAGTAAATAATTCATGTATTAACTGACAGGCTTCTTCGAATCGATTAGACCTTTCACCCAAAGAGGGAAAATCCCAGCCGTAGGCCTCATGTTCGCGCTTGAACCAAGCTGCACCCACGCTCAAAATAAATCGCCCTTGAGAAATCTGATCGATAGTAGTCGCCATTTTTGCCACCAAACCGGGATTCCGATAGGTATTTCCACTTACCATGTGACCCATCCGTAATTTTGTCGTCATGCCAGCAACAGCAGCGAGAAGTGACCAAGATTCAAAAATCGGCTGATCTTCGGCGCCTTTCCAAGCAGCCGGAGGTATAAAATGATCTGGAAACCAAATACTTTCCCAACGACCCGATTCCATCGTGCCAATGGCACCACTTATTTCATCCCAGCTGGTTGTATAACTTGATACCGATGCCCCGAACTTCATTTTCTATCCCTTCACTCGCAACTTTTAACGCTTAACTAGTAATGACTTTTGACCACAGAGATTGAATCCGACCTCATAACTAAATCAATTCATCGGAAGCGTAACTGTACTATCATCCCACGGCATACCGGCAACTATTGCATATCTGAAAGGAATTAAATAATGAGTGTGAAATTTGTTGACCCAGATACCTCACCGGCACCAGCAGGTGGGTACCGAACTCTTGCAATTATTCCAAGTGACCAACGTGTCTTGGCTATTGCGGGCCAAATCGGAAATCAAATGGACGGAAGTATCATCACGGGACTTGAAGCCCAGTACGCACAAGCACTCGCTAATATCAATGCCATCGTCGCGTCTGAAGGAGGATCGTCGATCGATATCGCGAGAATCACTGTGTTCTTGACTGAAGAACCGAGCGATTGGACGAGCATAGGTAAGGCAAATGCACGAGAGTTTCCAGAAGGCCCGCCCGCTATGAGTTGGATTTACGTGGCCGGACTTTTTCGACCTGACGTAAAAGTTGAAATTGAAGCGATCGCCGCCGTTTCGTAACTATCCGTTTCGCCCATATTTGAGCCCAATCTTAAAAGAGGATGAGACCTATGATCGACATTTTTATAAGTCCGTTCTCCAACCTCAGCTACGGAGAGCCAGCTATTAAACATGAGAAAAACAGCTTGACTGGTGAGTTTGACAGGTTTCTTGTATGGCCTGACTTGCTCCACAATCAGGAGAAATTACTGGACTCGATTTCGGGGGTCACGCAGATATACGCTCCACTAACTGCGGAAGATTATGATCTTCACAGATATATCGCCCGTCTCTTTCTCGGCAATATTGAAACCGCGACACACTTTGAGCAGGATGAAGAAGGGAATGCCACCCAAGTTGAATTATCACTAGTTGGTAACTATGAAGACCATGAACAAGCCTTTGAGCACATAGCCTTAGAGTTTGCCCAAGAATATGGGGACTACCTAAGCCGTGATCATATGTTTCTCCAACTTCTAGATAGTAGTACCCATCGTTTCGCCAATTATCCAAGGCTGAAATCATGGTTCACTGAATGGTTTGATTTGAGCTATTGCGTGCTTAAAAAGTCTGTGGGCTGCGCTGACGATCTCATATATAGCGGGACGGTTGAAAAGATCGATCCTACCGCAACATATTCAAATGAATCATTAATTAAACGAAAGATTAAACAGCATACGTCAGGTGACATCACGATCCAAGGCGGTCAAACGATCACAACATTGCTTCCGGATTCTCTGGCTGGCTACTGTTGGCTTCTGATGGCTCGAGAGTTAACTGCCGGTGTCGATTATGAAGCATGCAGCCAGCGTTATATTACCCGCTGCAACCGCCGCTCCAACGAAAGTTTTTGCCAATGTACCCTGCCTAATTCAATTCCTACGCTTAAGACCGTCAGAGAAGTCCTGCACTGTTGTGAGCGTTGTGGCTTGGCAGCAAGTGAACCTTCCAAGAGCTGAAGAAAATAGCTCCTGAAGTACAACAGCAAATGATTGGCATATTTCTTTTAGATGCGAAACCTAATTTGCCATCAGGGCGGCCACAATCTGATACGCTTCGACGTAACTTGGTCCAAAAAAGCATGCAGGGACGCACTGTCAGGAAGGCATATCAATGAAAGAGCTACCAGTCATCGCACAAAAAGATCCGTACATCGTAAATGTGGAAGAGGGGAAAAGTTATTTATGGTGTTCATGTGGAAGAAGCGAAAAGCAACCATTTTGTGATTCCTCCCATCGCGGAACTGAATTTAAGCCAGTGAAGTACACAGCCGAAGCTGATGAGGAAATTTATTTTTGCGGATGTAAAAACTCTAGCGATCAGCCTCTTTGCGATGACACACATTTCACTCTTTAGCCAGTCTCAATCGTCTCGCTATCGATAAACAAAAACGCGGCTAGGAAGCCCTTTCAAATCTTCTCGAATGAGATTTTTAGCACAAATCTCACATAGCAAGCTGTATCCTTGCGTTGAACGAAAAGGAGACTCGATGAACCGGGAAGAACTTAGCGAAGGTCTTAGAAACCGAATTGGTGACTACTGGAAAGTTAGCTCAATTGCAGTCACTAGCCAAATGGCTCTTGTGATAGCAATTGTTGCCGCAGACATTGACAGTTCTGAGCGACTACTGGTGAGTGTCGCGATGATTGTCGCAGCTCTCTTTCAAATCATTGCCGGCGATCCCGCTATTAAAGGATCAATGATGATTGCTTCAGATTTACTTAATCTTGATGATGATGAGCTGAAAGGCAGTTCCACTTATGAAGATTTGAAGGCGACGCCTTGGGCAATGTTCCGTCTGACGAACTTGGTTCTGCCGGTGGTGGTCGCTGTTGTCGCGATAGTGACAATGTATTAATGAAAAAAACATTTAAAGATATGTCCAGACATCTGGACATACCTTTTAAATCACAGTCAATGAAAACATACTCGCCTGAAGTATCTATTCAGGTAAAGTGTGGTCCTTAGAACTTAATAAATCGCCAGATCCGGCATCTATCATTCGTAGTTTCCAATCTGCAATTGGTGTCTTTGTCCCAGCTTCTGGCACAAAGACCGAACGTTCGACTAACTCAAGCTTATGAATATATCTCGGGCAATTAACAAATACTTCTCGTGCTTTAACTTTCACAATAAATTGAGCCTCAGGATATTGAGACAATAGGTCGTCCGAGGAGTGAAGCGATGCCGTCCCATTGAGGCGCATTCGACTTTGGCCCTCAAAGTCAATGAATAGTAGACCGACTTCACCATTGTCAACAATACTGCCGGCAGTCATAAACATGCCATTGCCATCATAAACAGGAAACGCAATTGTCTCCTCGTCCAATACTTTCACGAAACCTGGCGAACCGCCTTTATACGAACAATTAGCATGACCATCCGCATCGACCGTAGCCAGAAAAAACATATCTCGCGCCTCTATAAAAAGTCGATCATCTTCTCGAATAGAGGCGTGTACAGCTTTCTCAGCCATTTGATCAGCAAGTCGAAGTGAATCAGCCTGAGCTTGAACCTCGCGCTGACCTTCTGTGAAATCCTTTGGCATAATATTCTCCAAAATACATATTTAAACACTCAGTTGATTGTATCTACTTGCGTAGATATATCTGCCGGAAAACCAACAAGCCGAAAAACTGGGTTACTCCTTAAAAGAAGTATTCAATTCCTTAGAAACCTGTTTGCTGAACCATATCAGGATTGAAAGCCAAGCCATCGCACCACCTACTATCGACAAAGCACCGTATCCAATAATTAAACCAATACTTGGGCGATACCGATGCCGTCGTGTAAGTGATTTCATAGTGGGTAAAGTGTAATATTTTCACTAAAAAATTACATCATACGTTTATAAATAAATAGCTTTGCCTAAAAAATAAGGAGCGAGGTTGAGACCTCGCTCCTTATTAGACTTGGGGTAGAAGCCCCCGCATCCAATTATTGCTGACTCGCAAGTCAACACGTAACTCATCTAACTATATCTAAAATTATGTGTAAAAACAGATAAACTGAAAACTCAAATCACGTTACACGAGTAGTTCTTGGTTAGTTAATCAAAAGTGGTAAATTCAGAATCTAAAAAAACAAATAAACAACAGCTCAGGGCGGCTGAATCAGGTGCAATACGCGCCGTTCAAGAATATATGAGCGCTTTAAACGAAGCAGACCATAAAACTCTTTTCGAAAAGTTACACACACCTCATATTCGCATCGCCGGTAATGACGTGACTATTTATCCAACGAGGAAAGAACTTGAAGAAGATTATCTACCAGGCTTTATGAATCGAGCAGGACCGTCCTGGAAATATACTACGCTCGATTCAGTTGAAGTACTGCAAAGTTCAGTGAAGAAAGTGCACTTGTTTATTCAATGGACTCGGTATGACGAACATGATCGCCCAATTACCACGCAGCAGGCTCTTTGGATAATGAGAAAAATTGATGGTAGATGGGGAGCACAAGCTAGATCGAGTTTTGCGCCCAAATAAGCCCTAATATTGCGGGCTATGCCTCAACCAAAATATGCCCTCTCTCTCGTTTTCAAAACACTGGGCAAGGGCCAAATTGAGCTCACAAGAGACATCTCCACCAACTAAGCAGCCATACTTTTCTATCGTGGCCGCTGGTCATCCTTTTGCAATCGGTAGTTGGCCGAATGAGTGTCTCTGAAACGATCAAAATGATTCAGTTTACTGAAATGCGAAAGAATAAATAGTAAATTGAAACGATCTTCCGTGAAAATGCGATCTAAAAATCAGATTTTCTAATTTATCGATTAGCGGAGACATAGGTTTGTTGTAATTTCGAGCCTTTTGAGATTTTTCGTGGAAAAAGTTGACAGTGTTCACTATGATTCCGGCACAGGAAATACATATGGACATAAATGGACCATTAAAGAATTTACGAGTACTCGAGATAGGTGACTTCATCTCAGTAGCCTACGCTGGCAAATTATTGGCTGACTTAGGTGCTGAAGTTATTAAGCTAGAAAAACCCGGAATAGGTGATTCTCTCCGTAGTCATGGTCCGTTTCCCAAAGATATTCCCCACATAGAAAAAAGTGGGTTGCACCTGTTTCTCAATACTAATAAAAAGAGTGTGACTCTCGACCTGGCGACAAAAGGGGGGCAGGACTTACTGATCTCGGCCGCCGCTGATGTAGATTTGGTGATCAGTAACCTCGCTTTGGATGACAGGACAAACGATCCCCTGACTTATGAATCACTATCCAAAGAAAATGACATGTTGGTGATGTCATCGATCACAATATTCGGTTATGACACACCATATAGAGACTGGGCCGGAACAGCATTAACCGCTACAGCCGCTTCAGGTGCCTCGATGAAGATTGGAAGCCCTGATAAGGTTCCTCTCTGGCTCCCCTACTGTGCGGCTGATTTCCAAGGAGGTATTCATGGTGCCATTGCGGCCCTTCTCGCACTACGCAAAAAAAGGCAACTTAAACAGGGGCTGCATGCATGGATCTCTGTAGTGGAGGTTATGGCTAGCTACTTAGGAGGTTCAGGTGTTCCGGGATTTGTCTTCCAAGGAGTACTTGGTTCCAGAGATGGCACACATCGCAGTGGGTTCTATCCGTGGCAGGTGACTCCAGCCGCCGATGGGTTTGTCGAGGTGATAACAATGGTAGACGAACAATGGAAACGATTCATCAATCTTATGGATAATCCCGACTGGGCAAACGACCCGAGGCTCTCCGACAGATGGCTATCATTTCAGTGGCACAAGGAATTAGACGCATTTTGGCATCCTTGGATGAAAGGTAAAACTCGATCAGAATTATTTAAATTATTCTCAGAAAATAGAATTCCTTTTCAGCCAGTCAATAAGGTTGATGAAATAGTTGAAAGTGAACATTTGGCTCTCAGAGAGTTTTGGCATGAGATTGAGCATCCGATTGTTGGCAATTACAAAATACCCGGTGCACCATATCTGTTTTCGCAAACACCCTGGGCCGTGTACCGGCCTGCACCGCAGCTTGGTGAGCATAATGATGAATTCTTCGAAACCAGATTAGGACTCAACGCTTCTCAAAGAACAGAGCTTATCAAGCAAGGGATTACCTAATGCCTACAACAACTGATGGCCCACTGAGCGGGATACGGGTAATCGACCACGGTCATGTCTGGGCTGGACCGCTCCTAGGAATGAGCTTTAAAGATATGGGCGCTGAAGTTATAAAAATACAATCCCCCACAGGCGGATCAGGCGTATCGATGGCAGGCAAAGGCATGGCCGGCACAGCTACTCGGGATGCAGTCGATATTTCTGATCCGATGGCATATCACGCCTTCGATCGCGGTAAGAAAAGCTTGAGTTTGGATCTCCAGTCAGAAGATGGCAAAGAAATATATAAAAAACTTGTCGCCGTCAGCGACGTAGTAGTCGAAAATTTTTCAGCCCGTGTAATGCCTTCGTTAGGCCTCGGTTTTGACGTTCTTACGAGAGTTAATCCGAAGATAATATTAGCCTCACTCTCCGCAACGGGAGCAACTGACGGCCCATGGAGAGATCTCGTCACCTACGGTCCCTCTCTGGCGGCTCTGTATGGGATAAAAAGTGTTCTTGGATATCATGATTCTGACCATCCACAAGAAGACCAAGCAGATTTAGATCCCACCGCGGCAGGTCATGCGTTTTTTGCAATACTCGCAGCACTTGAATCTCGAGACGCAACGGGACGGGGTCAACACATTGATATAGCCCAAGGCGAAGCCTGCATTCAACGAATAGCCGAACCATTGATGGATTACTTCTTAAACGGTCGCGTTGCGGGTCCGCAAGGCAATAGATACCCAGCCACAGCACCACATGGTTACTACCAAACATCAGGATCCGATCAGTGGATATCCATCTCAGTTCGAAATCAAGAAGAGTGGGAGGCGTTTAGGGATCTAGCGCTACAAAATTCAGAGAATATAGCAAATTCTAAGTTTGAGACCTTGCAAGGTCGACTCGATAACCAAAATGAATTAGATGAGGCCATTGAATCATGGACCAAGGATTACACAGCTATGCAATTGACCAAAATTCTCCAAAAGTCGAAAATTCCGGCATACCCAGTCATGGGAGCACTGGACCTAGTCAACGATGAAAATCTCAATAGTCTGCACCGAACTAATATCACTGTGACAGACGAGAACTTCTCTCCTGATTCACTTTATCGAGGAGTCATATGGAAGCTTGAAAAAGGACAGGGCGAAATCACTGGCCCGACACCAAGTACAGGTGCTCACAATGTTGAAATATTAATCGACCTACTGGGATACAAAGAAACAGAAGTACTAGAGTTTCAACGGAATGGAATCATCTGATTCAGCAGAAATGCGCTAAGCTGAGCAAACAGAAATACGGGGGTATAGATGTCAATTAACAAAAATGGATTATTGGCCGGCAAGGTCGCAGTTATCACTGGGGCATCACGCGGTATTGGAGAAGCAATTGCTATTCGATACGCGATGGAAGGCGCTAAAGTAGTCGTCTCCGCTCGAACCGTTGATGATGGAGATCATATCCTAGCCGGAAGTATGAATTCTGTGGTGAAGCGGATTAATGATGCGGGCGGTGAAGCGGCTGCAGTCAGATGCGACATGGCACTCGCCGAAGATCGAGTACAGCTCATTGAAACCACTAAAGCACTTTTTGGAAGCGTCGATATCGTAGTCAATAATGCGGCAGTAACGTACTTCATACCTATCTCGGAGTTTCCAGAAAAACGTCAGAAACTAATGTTTGAGGTGCAAGTGCATGGGCCACTACATCTGGCTCAACTCGCCATGGAAAATATGCGAGAAAGAGGAAGTGGTTGGATACTTAACATCTCATCTCACGCGGCTCTACATCCAGAAGTTGGAGGGCCTGCATCCGGCGGTACCGTATACGGAATGTGTAAAGCGGCGCTGGAAAGATTGTCTACTGGTCTTGCGTCTGAAGTTGCTGACCAAAATATCAGGGTAAATGCGATCTCACCAGGCCTCGTCGCGACTCCTGGGGTTGTGCACCATGGATTGGTAAATGAATCAAATAAAGATCGAGTAGTGCCAGTCGAAAATATGGCTGAAGCCTGTTTAAGATTAGTGCATGATGACGGCGGCGAGCTCTCAGGTCGGATAGCATACGCAGATGAAATGCTTGAAGAGTTTGCCCTCACACCAGCAGTACTGGTCTAGTAAAAATTAAGAATAATAAAGGAGTAAAAAATGGATGGAAACCCACTAAACACAAGGCTTTGCGAAGAATATGGTTGTGAAATTCCAGTAGTTGCATTCGCTCACACTAAGGACGTAATCGCGGCTGTTTCAAATGCAGGCGGCATCGGGATACTCGGGGCGACAGGCCTTAAGCCAGATGAACTGCGTTCTGATATCCGCTGGATTCGAGACAAAATTGGTGATAAGCCCTTCGGCGTGGATTTGCTGGTACCTGCCTCATTCGTTGAAGGAAATCGTGAAGATCTTGACGAAATGATCCCAGACGAGCACCGAACATTTGTGCAGCACGTTAAATCTGTTTCTGGTGCACCTGACTCTCCTCCACCAAGTGATATCGACCCAACCTACTCTGGCTACGAAAATCTTCTAGAACGATCACGTCAGCAGCTCGATGTATTATTTGAGGAAAAAGTACCTATATTCGCTTCAGGACTAGGCAGTCCGGCATTTATTATCGAACGTGCTCATCAAGAGGGAATGAAAGTCTGGGGACTCGTTGGACTGCCACGACAAGCCCGGAGACAAATCGAAGCAGGCGTCGACGTTGTGGTCGCTCAAGGTTATGACTCCGGTGGACATAGTGGAACGGTAGGCACCTTTACACTCGTGCCGGAAATCGTGAAAATGGCCGAAGGTACGGATACGCTAGTTCTAACTGCAGGTGGGGTATCAAGTGGCAAACATCTCGCAGCCTCGATCGCGATGGGATCAGCCGGGGTTTGGACCGGTACGATCTGGCTAGCCACACATGAATCAGAAACCGCCATGTTCCTAAAACAGAGAATAATCGACTCCAAAGTGGAGGACGCCGTACAGTCACGTGCTATGTCTGGAAAACCAATCCGGCAGCTGCGATCAAGGTGGTCTGATATTTGGAAGGAAGACGGAGCTCCTGATACGCTACCAATGCCACTACAAGGTATGCTCGTGAATGATGTACTACGTGACATTAAGGAAGCAAATCTAGAGGATTGGATGACTACACCAGCTGGTCAAGCAATCGTTGGCATTGATGCTATTAAACCAGCAGCTGAGGTCGTGTATGAAATGGCTGATGAAGCACTTGAGCTCTTCGAACGTGCCACTGAAACCTCAGCAACTGCCTAAGTTTGATCTGAACACTTTTCATGAGAGAAGAGACCGAATCAGAACAGATAAAGGGATCAATGCAAATTACGCTCGATTCCGAACTTGTTGGTAAGCATGTGGAAGCGGATGGTGGGACCCAAGTTGGGAACACCAATTTTGCGTCACGTGCTGCCTTCGAGGGAGTATTGACTGGACGGAAAATTGTTCAGGGGGATCCTCCGTGGTACTGGTTAGAAATAGGTCAGTTGTCAGTCAAGCCAGATGACTTTGAGGATGAATTTGTTTGGTGTGAGGAATCCTACGTCTATTCCCTCGACTGAATTACTGACGATATAAGGGGTATTATGCATATTCTTGTGGCAGCAAAACAAGTCTTGGATCCAGACGGTATTAACAGTTACGCGTTATGGGGTCGTCTAGAAGTCAGCGAGGACGGCCGAGCCTTCAATACTGGTGCGACCGTCCCGCAAATTATCAATGCCTACGACGAGCAGGCGATGGAGGCTGCCCTGCAGATTGCTGAGGCTCAGGAAGGCGCACGCGTGACCGCAGTCACAGTCGGCTCAGATACAGCTCCTGATGTACTAAAACGTTGTTACGCAATGGGGGCTGAGAACACCATTCACGTACATGATGATGAAAGTCAGTCAGGCGATCCTTATAGAATTTCTCAGATTCTTGCCGCTGTTGCGGAACATCTAGGAGATGTCGACTTAATTTTATGTGGTCGGCAGGGTTCCGACTACGACCAAGGTGCCGTCCCTGGAATTTTGTCCGAGGATCTCAAAATGCCATTCATAACCATGGCATCGCGGGTGAGTTTTAACGAACAAACGCAATCACTACATGTTGATGTTGTGACTCCAGACGGGCCAGAAACACTGGCATGTAATCTGCCAGCTGTAGTAGCAGTTAGTAATGAAATTGGACAGCCACGTTATCCCAGTAGCCGGCGTATGATTCAGTCCCGTCGCAATCCGCCTACCGTCTTTCGTGCTGATGAATTGTTGCCAGATCCAGCTCCCAAAAAAATGAGCATCAAGCTTTTGACAGTGCCCGAAGTGCAGGGAGACTGCGAGATAATCGAAGGTGCCGATCCGAAAGAAAAGGCAACAAATCTATTACAAAATCTTAGAGAACGAGGTGCCCTAAATGCCTGATCCCATTCTTGTGCTGGCACATATTGATGAAACATCACAAGTCAATATAGGGGCTCGTGAAGCCTTAGGTTTTGCTCAGAGTCTGTCAGAAAACACCGGACGCCCCGTGGAATGCGGGCTCATCGGTGCAGATAATTCGTCTGCAACGGCGGAAGTCACTGAACTTGGTGCAACAAAGGTCTACTCAATCGAAAACCCACTGCTTTCTCGCTTTTCGGGGGATAACATGGTGTCAGCTGCTGCTCACATTGTCTCCGCGTCAGGGGCACGCCTAGTGCTCATCGGCAGGCATCCTTCAACGCTTGAATTTATCCCCAGATTGTCGCGACGAATAGACGGTACCTGTGTAATGAATGTGACAGGGATTGAAACAGTAAATGATCAGCATACTGAAATTGAGGCAGCTGTTTACGGAGGTGCCGCCAGAGCCCTCTACCAAGTAGATTCTGCTTCAACTGTGGTCGTTGGCCTGCGCCCAGCGGCTGCTGAAGCCCCGCCGCCTCACTCAGAACACTCCTCAGATATAGTAAAACTCGATCTTGAGCTACTGGAAGACAGAGTACAAGTTGTCGCCGAGGCAACAGCTAGTGAAGGACCTCGTCTTGAAAATGCTGAGATAGTGGTGTCTGGTGGACGTGGATTACAAAACGCTGAAAATTTTGGACTTGTCAGAGAATTAGCAGGCCTAATCAATGGAATGCCTGGAGCTTCTCGAGCAATCGTTGACGAATACTGGGCGCCACCTACCGAACAAATTGGATTAACCGGCACTACAGTTGCTCCTGCACTCTATGTTGCAGCAGGCATTTCCGGCGCGAGCCAACACATGGCCGGATGCTCCAACGCTCGCCTGATTGTCGCAATTAATTCTGATCCTGATGCTCCTATTTTCAAATATGCCGATGTTGGTATCGTCGATGATTGCCTAGCGGTATTACCTGAACTCATTGAGCTTCTGCGATAGAATTCAGTGATTCCTAAGCAGTAAACCTAAAAGGCATTAATTTTACGTGAGCTCAGATATTCAACTGAAATCCCCGAGACAGTACCGGCCCGAGGGAGGGTCCGTCTTTGAGATGCATGCACACAGTTCAGACAAGTCACTCGATAGTGGAGTGAGTGTCGAGAAACTTGTAGGTCAAGCAGCAGCTCGAGGGTTAGATGGAATTTGCCTGACTGAACATAATGCACTGTGGCCTGAAGAAGATACAAAACGACTAAGCGAAATTTTCCAGATTAATGTTCTTCCCGCGATCGAGTTAGGAACAAACTTCGGACATGTCCTTGCCTATGGTTTCTCACGATATCGTCCTCAATTACTAATGATCGATCACTTAATCGAGAGTGCTAAAGAAGAAGGTGCTGCTTTGATCGTGGCACATCCAATGCGCTCCACAGGTACGCTGCGTAGACCGTCAAGCGAAGAAATTCAAAATTGGTTCACTGGTATTGAAGCCGTCAATGGTGATCATTCCGACAGCGATGATGGCTACTATGTGAGACTTGCAGAGGAATTAGGCGTAGTCGCTGTAGGGGGGTCAGACGCTCACTCCCTACAGGCAGTTGGAAGAGCAGCCACGATATTCCCAACAGAGATCGAAACGGTTTCTGACCTTGTTTCTGCTCTTAAGCAAAAAACTGCATCACCTTTGGATTTAAGACTCAGGTAAACTTGCCTCTACCAAGCATCGATAAAGGGTCGTTTCTTGCCCGACCGCCGCAGAGGTAATTTTGCTGCCTTAAGTGTTCCCGCAATCCATGCTCTCGACTCCGCGGGGTCAATTGTGTCGTCGAATCCAAAATTCATTCCCGTATTCAAAGCTTTGCCACGCTCATATGCGCGAGCCACCATTGTTTCATATCTTTCTAGTCGCTCTTCTGGATCCGCAATAGACGCTAGTTCATCACGATACCCCAGCTTCACTGACCCCTCCAGGCCCATTCCACCAAACTCCCCAGTTGGCCAAGATACTGTGAATTGCGGTTGGCGGTAATTACCACCGGTCATGGCAATCGCACCAAGTCCATATGCCTTTCGCAAAATAATTGACATAAAAGTGGTTTCTATATTGGCCCCATGCAGAAATAAGCGATTGGCGTGACGGACTAACGCGGTTTTTTCTACCTCGGGTCCCACCATGATGCCAGGAGTGTCAACTAGAGTAAGCACGGGCAGATCAAATGCATCACAAAGCTGCATAAACCGAGCTGCTTTGTCAGCTCCATCCGAGTCTATAGCCCCACCCAAATGACCAGGATTATTGGCAATCACACCCAAACTTCTTCCCTCCACACGGACCAAAGATGTAACCATCCCGATTCCAAAATCTGGCCGAATCTCAAGTATCGAGTCAACATCAGCCAACGTCTCGATTACATCTCGCACGTTATAGACTCGTAATCTGTTTTCGGGAATGATCTGCCGCATTTCGCGCTGATCTGGAGCCTCCCAGGTATCTACCGACCCCTGAAAATAGGAAAGATATTTCTTGGCCACTTGAACGGCTTCTACTTCATCTCGAACCGATATATCTACCACGCCATTGGGTATCTGTATTTCCATAGGACCTATATCTTCAGGAGCAAAAATACCCAGGCCACCACCTTCAATCATTGCTGGCCCGCCCATCCCAATATTTGATCCTTCGGTGGCGATAATTACGTCACAACAAGCTAGCAATGAAGCGTTACCGGCAAAACAGCGTCCTGCCGTAATTCCAACCATAGGGACTAGACCACTTAAAGTTGAAAAAGAAGCAAACGTCGAGCTACCTCCAGCAGCATGAAGTCCATCGTCTCCGGGTCTACCACCGCCGCCTTCGGCAAATAATACGAGAGGTAATTGTGAATTTCGGGCTACTTCGATCATTCGATCGGTTTTCTGATGATTCCGGTTACCTTGCGTACCGGCTAAAACCATATAGTCATATGCAATTGTTGCGACCATACTCTCGGGATCAGAAAAAAGATCCCCATTCACGCTCCCGATACCCGTAATCATCCCATCCCTCGGTGTCTTTTCAATCAACTCGTCCAAACTGCGACGCGAGAACTGATTTGCTAGAACTAAAGGCCCGTACTCCAAAAAAGTCCCCTCGTCGAACAAATCCTCCACATTTTCCTGAACTGTCCTCAGATGTCTAGAATGACGCTTAGATACCGCTTCTTCTCGATTCTTATCAAGAGTCGCAGCACGCCGTATTAAAATTTCCTCCAGATCGGGACGGATAAAGTCTAAATCAACGGAGTTATCCCCTTCCGTAACCGAACCTGCAACTTCATGTGCCTCAATGATCATCAGCGTGTGGTTTTCCCAAAGAGTATCCCCCGAACCAACGCCAATCATACTGACCGAACCACTTAAATGAGCTCTTATCTCATGCTGCATCTTCATCGATTCCATTACTGCTAATAGTTGCCCAGTCTGTACTTCATCGCCAACTGACACTTCAATGGATACAACGGTGCCTTGCAAAGGTGACCTAACCGATCCAGGGATATCAGCAGGTCCACCCGCCTGTTGAGAAGACGATGTCTCTGTACTCCGAGTCGCTTGTACTCCATAATCTAAAACCGCCAAAGGATCACTGGAATCAATCATTGCCCCAGCCTGTTCACTCAACTCCGCAACGTCCAATGAAACAGTGTCGTCAATTTCCTTGGCAAGACGACTAAGTTCAGCCGCCTCTGAATCAACAAAACGTGTGTGCACCTCTCCGTTCCGAAACGATGCATGACCAAGAATGGCTCGCAAAAAAGGTATATTGGTATCCACACCTTTAATGTCAAACTCCGCCAGCGCATTCTCAAGCCTCGCAATCACAGGCTCAAAGTCTCGCGAATTGGAATACCCGATCACTTTTGCGAGAAGTGAATCAAAACTTGTGGCAGTTTGGTAACCGGTATAACCAAAAGTGTCCGTTCGCACACCAAGACCTGAGGGCAGACCGAATACCGATAGAGTTCCGGTTGATGGGATCACGGTGGAATCTTCGTTAACTTTTTCCATATTAACTCTTGCCTGCATCGCGTAACCTTGGGTAGCCGCGATCGATTCCTGCAAAAGCCCGAGTGATGCAAGGCTCTCACCTGAAGCAATTTTTAATTGTGTCTGTACCAAATCAATACCAGTAACCTCTTCAGTTACTGTGTGTTCCACCTGCAATCTCGGATTTACTTCGATAAAAAAGAATTCGCTTGACTCCGTCTCGTTCATCGATACCAAAAACTCGACGGTCCCTAGATTTTGATAATTTGCGGCTTTCCCTATTGTTACCGCAGCCTCCAGCAGTGCGTCCCGCACGCTCTCATCCAGAAATGGGGCAGGAGCTATCTCAATAATTTTTTGGTGGCGCCTCTGTATGGAACAATCACGCTCCCAGAAATGTGAAATAGCGCCAGTTGAATCACCGGCTATTTGTACTTCAATATGACGAACATTGGATAAATACCTTTCGATATAAAGTTCTGGACTCCCAAATGACGATTCAGCTTCGGTCTGTGCAGCTCGGTATGCCTGTTCAACATCATTGATGTGCTCAAGCACACGAACACCACGTCCACCTCCACCATGTACAGCCTTCAGAATCGCTGACTGACCCTCTTTCAAAGATTGCATAAATTCTTTTGCTTCGGTCACAGTGACCGGCTGATCGAGTCCTGGCAAAACTGGCACTCCATGGTCCATCGCCAATCGTCTAGCCAATACTTTGTCGCCGAATATGTTTAGCGAGGAGGATTCTGGCCCGACAAATTGCATCCCCACAGATTCACATTTGATGGCAAAACCAGGATTTTCACTCAGGAAGCCATATCCCGGATGAATCGCATCACATCCAGCCTCACTTGCTACCTTCACAATCTGCTCTATGTCTAAATACGGCTGAGCACCGCGGCCTTCAAGTAAGAACGACTCATCGGCCCTTCGCCAATGAATTGAATTAGCATCTGCTTCAGAGTATATGGAGCACGTCTTTATGCCGAGCTCAGATGCAGCCCGAATAATTCGAACTGCTATTTCACCTCGATTTGCCACAAGTAATTTATTAAGTTTCATAATCACTCCAATAATTCATTAGCATCACCCTAAAAATAAGAAAAAGCAACTATTCCATACTTTTTAAGCTCCAAAACTTACGAATGTCGCTCAGACACGCTACACTCTCACAACATGAAGACCGGTCAACTATAAGACACTGAAGGAGGGGAGCCCATGAGTAAAATAATAGATACTATCCAAGATATTTCGCGGGGTGACGTCATAGCAGAACTCGATGATGAGGGAGTGCTCGTGACAACATTCAACCGCCCCGAACAGATGAACTCGCTGAACGCGACACTCGGACAGGGCTTAGGGGCGGCGCTAGCATTCGCTTCAAAAGAGGATTCGGTTAGAGCTATGGTATTAACCGGCAGTGGTCGAGCCTTTTGTGCTGGAGCTGAAATCACGCCTGATCGTACACCTGCTGATGGAAACCAGGAGTCAGATGATGCTGTGCCCAGTCTCTCACGCTACGAACGTCTTTCGCATCACAACCGATCAGTCGCAACAGCGTTAAGTTTCATTAAATCTGATGTGCCAATTATCGGCGCGATCAACGGAGCCACAGCAGGCGCTGGATTCGGGATGGCAATGGCCTGTGATATTCGAATTGCAGCGAAATCGGCCCGAATGGGACCAATTTTTTTTAAACGCGGAATAGTCTCGGATTATGGCGTGCTTTGGTTTCTTCCGCGAGTGGTTGGATCAGCTCGCGCTTTCGAAGTTATGTATCACAGCGATGTGATGCCTTCTGACAAGTTAATTGAACTCGGTCTAGTAAATAAAGTAGTCGAAGATGAGGACCTTCTATCAGAGGCCGTCGACTATGCGCGGAAAGTTGCCGCTGGTCCACCACTAGCGGCCGCAGAGATTCGACGACTCCTACACTCCTCATTAGACACGTCAGGGTCTGCTGAGCAATGGCTCATACACGAATGGAATGCTCAGGCGGGACTGCTAAAAACCAGTGATGCGAAAGAAGGTTTCCGGTCTTTTGTGGAGCGCCGACCTCCCGAGTTCAAAGGTTATTAGTAGATACTTTCCATATGGATAAAGGTTTAATAAATGACGAGGCAACTATTTGAAGGCATCAGGGTACTAGAACTGGGTACCATGGTTGGTGTTCCATACTCAGGAAAAATTTTTGCTGATTACGGTGCCGATGTTCTCAAAGTTGAGCCACTGGAAGGAGATCCTTCTCGTGCAGAGGGACCTTTTTTACAAGACATTCCGAACAAAGAGACGTCCGCGCTTTTTTTACATTTAAATACAAACAAAAAGTCCATCACATGCGACTTATCAACCACAAACGGAAGAGATATAGTCCGCTCCCTGATAGATACCCATGACGTCGTAATCGAAAATTTCAATCCAGGTACGCTTGAATCACATGGTTTGGGATACGAAACACTCACCTCAGATCGAACCGATCTGGTAATGGGATCGCTTACGCCGTTTGGGCAAACTGGACCTTGGAAAGATTTCAAAGGCTCTGAGCTAGTTCTTCAAGCAATGGCAGGTCCAATGCATATGAATGGCGATCCCACTAAAGAACCCATCAAACTTGGTGGAAATCTGGCACATTATCATGCGGGACTCTCTCTGACATATGCATGCATGCTTGCCCGCTTGCGAGTGGAACGCGGTGGTTCTGGCGATCATATCGATCAGTCTGTCTATGAAGCTCAAGCTGGATTTCGTGACAGAAGAGCTCCTGGCCTCACGTCTGCATCCTACACGGGCAGAAGTAATAAGCGGGGTGGTTCGCTAGGCAGGACTGCCTCCGGCCCCCGGCCGGCACAAGACGGGTACGCAAACATAATGGCCGGTACCAGCAAACATGTTCCCGCATTTCTACGACTCATCGGTCGTGACGATTTAGCAGAACATCCTGATGCAAAAAAACCGGCCACCCAAATGTCAACGACATTTATCGAAGAAATGGAAGCGTCATATGCCATTTGGCTAATCGAACGCACAAAACGTGATGCGGTTGCAGCTACCCAATCGATTGGCATTTTAGGTGGAGCAATACTGACTGTAGAAGATCTCTTGAATGATCCCCACTATCAGGAACGAAATGTCTGGGAGGAAGTTGAACATCCTGAGACCGGTAGTATGCGCTATCCGGGACGGCATTTTGTCACCTCAGGTGCGACTCGAACACAAATGAAACGTGCGCCACTACTAGGCGAACATACCTTCGGTGTTCTTACAGATATGGGTTACACAAAGGCTGATATTGTTCAACTGCGTCGGGCAAAAGTGATATAAGGACTAACTGATTATGAAAACTAAACAGGAGACCTCAGCCAGACCAGATTTGCCGTTAGATGGCGTTAAAGTCGCCGCAATCACGGTTGTCTGGGCGGGACCACATTGCACTCAAGTTCTAGCCGAATGGGGAGCAGAAGTTATTAGAGTCGAACCGGTAGATGCGATTCAACCATATTCAAGAGGCGCTGAACGCATTGCCCCTCGGGAGCAACTAATTGAGATGGCGAATAATGGAATTACACTAAGCGCGTATCCCAATTTTGACCCTGGAAGTGAGCCATGGAACAGGAATCCTGGATTTAATTCGCATAGTCGAAACAAAAAATCGATGGCGTGCAACATAATGACTAGCCAAGGTAAACAGGCCTTCCTAAAACTTATAGAGGAAGTCGATGTGCTTGTCGAGAATAATGTTCCGACAACAATAGAAAAAGCAGGCATCACCTACGACACACTGAAGGAAATAAACCCTCGCCTTATTATGCTTCGAATGCCAGCATATGGTCTGTCAGGCCCATATAAAGGTTATCGTGCCTTCGGTACACATGTGGAAGCAATGATCGGCCATCATTATTTACGGGGCTATCCTGATGGAACACCCGATCAAACCGGTGAAGCATTCACCGCGGATGCCTTCGCTGGCTTACTTGGCGCCACTGTGGTCACGGCTGCACTCCGTTATCGGGATCTAACAGGTGAAGGCCAGCAGATAGAAATGCCACTGGCAGAGGGCTTTCTAGCCAACCTAGGTGAATTCATTTTAGACTTTGAGATGAATAACCGTGTTGCGGGACCGCAAGGAAATACCCACCACTCACATGCCCCCCACGGAGTATTTCCGACCCTTGGGGTAGATCAATGGATTGCGATAGATGTATCGGAAGATAGTGAATGGGGTGCACTGTGCGACACACTCCAAGCTGACTCGCTGAAAAAAAATATACATTTCACGACGCAGTTGTCACGATTTAAAAATCGAACCGCTCTTCATGAAGAGCTTGCAAAATTTACAATCTCGCATGACAAGAACGAGCTATTCGAACAACTGCAATTAGCCGGAGTGTGTGCCGGTCCCGTGACTGACGATGTTGAGCTCCTCAGTTCACCCCAACTCATCGATCGCGGCTTTTTTGAAGAACTAGATTCTCCTGTAATCGGAAATTATCGCTACCCCGGAATCATGACTAAATGGATTAATACACCAAATACACTCCGCACACCTCCTCCAAGGCTTGGTGAGCATAGTGAAGAGATATACAAGGAATTACTTGGCTATAGTGACTTAGAATATAAAGAATTACTTGAGCAAGGTCACGTAGGAGACAGATATCCAGATCATCTTTTACCAGAATTTCTTCACTCCTCACAATAACAGGGACACATCAACAAATTGATGGAATTTATTGATCCTATTTTCCTCATAATCTTGGGAATGACCGTAGGAATTTATGCCGGAGCCATCGGAGCAGGTGGAGGATTCTTAATAGCTCCAATTCTGCTGCTGAGACATCCTTACGCTACTCCAACTGAGATTACAGCTGCAGCGTTGATTTATGTGGTCATCAACTCTGCTATTCAAGTTTCACTCGCTATTCGGGAACAAAAAATTGATACCCAACTAATACTCACGCTTGCAATTATAGGTATACCTGCAGCCATTCTTGGAGGACTTACCACAGAACTTATCGAGCGTGTCTATTTTTCATTTGGTTTTGGAATCTTTTTAGTTCTAGTCGGTATATATATAATGTTGCGACCAACCATGATTTCAGATCGTATGCCTAGCCAAGGATGGTCTCGAAATATTAAGGATCGGCAGGGTAACCTCTATAACTACACTGTACCCGTGGCTCGAAGTGGAATCGCCCAAGCTGCCACTGCATTTTTCTCTGCTCTAGCGGGCATCGGAGGTGGTCCAATTGGCATTCCAGTAATGACCCGAATACAGCGGGTACCCCACGACATAGCTGTACCAAGCATGCACTTGTTAATACTCATACAGTCTCTTAGCGTCACAGGTGTTCATTTCTTTAATAACGTGGGTGGCTCGCCACTCAACGATGTTCCCTGGCTCGCAGCCGGCGTCTTAATTGCTGGGCCCATCGCTCTAAAAGTTCGACATCGAACGGGGGAAGGCAATCTGATGCGAGCACTGGCAATCGGCCTGATTATTATTGGAATAAGTGCAGCCTGCGATATTTTCAGATAGTATTTTTCTTTATGAGTTCAAACAACATCATCCCTCGGGAAGATTTCATTACTCGCCGAAATCGGTTTATGAAAAAAATAGGTGATGGAAACATTGCCATATTGGTCTCAGGTGAGGAAATAATTCGAAATGGTGATGTCTACTATCCGTTCCGCCAAAACTCTTCTTTCCACTATCTAACTGGGTTCCCAGAACCAAGTTCTGTTGCAGTATTCGCACCCGGTAGTAGTAAGCCATACACCCTGTTTGTCAGGAAGCATGATCCGGTAATGGAGACATGGGTCGGCCCTCGAATAGGTCTTAGAAAAGCAATGAGTCATTATGATGCCGATCAGACATTCGATATCGAGAAACTCGCTTTGGAATTACCACAACTCATCAAAATGAGTGACAGTATCTGGTATAGCATCGGTACGAATTCAACCATTGATCAACTTATCACAAATCAAATCGCTGAGAGACGAGACGGCCGACAGAGAGGTGGTTTACCACTTAGTGCAGTGCGTGATCCTCAAGAAATAATTGACAATTTAAGAGTAATTAAATCAAATAATGAAATCAATGCTTTACAAGAAGCAATCAATATCACTGCGTCTGGACTAGACAAGATCCAACATCTCGATAAACCTGGAAAAACTGAATACGAGGTTCAGGCGATTCTCGAGTCGGAATACCGTCGACTCGGATCAGTACGTGAAGGTTTCCCGTCGATCGTCGCCGCAGGTAATAATTCATGCACCCTTCACTACACCGCTAATCGCGCACGTATTAAAAATGGTGATCTCCTTTTGCTCGACACTGGTGCTGAATGGGATCTCTACTCTGCTGATGTTAGTCGAACATATCCAGCTAACGGAAAATTCACTTCGGCACAGAAAGACGTGTATGAAGTGGTCTTGTCAGCTCAACAAACCGCTATTGAATCGGTAAAACCTGGAAAGAACTTTTATGAACCACATCAAGCTGCTGTTCGTGTCCTAATAGACGGACTAAAAGATCTCAAGGTTCTCAAGGGCACTCAGAAAAGTATTGAAAAATCCTTTTCATATCGACCATTTTATATGCACGGAACCAGTCACTGGCTGGGTCTTGATGTGCATGATGCCGGTAGTTATAGCGATCCAGACCAAACGCCTGTAAAACTCAAAGCCGGAATGGTACTCACAATTGAACCAGGTCTTTATTTTCCTAAAAATATCGAGGGTGTACCCGAAGAGTTAAAAGGAATCGGCATCCGAATTGAAGACGACGTTCTTGTCACAAGAACTAGTCGACGAAATTTATCCGCAGCAATTCCTTCTAAAACCGACGAAATATCAGCCTAACTACAGCCTGTAGTTTCACCACACACCATGCATTTCAAGCAGGTGCCAGACCGCACCATCTTAAATTCACCACACATGGCACATGCATCACCTTCAAAACCATATCTCTTTGCCTCTGTTTGTTGTGCTAACAGTGTTGACTCCACTGTAGAAAGATCACTCCCACCACTGCTAACTACTGGCGTTACTGGTTCATCCACCATCGGTATTCTGGCAGGAAATTCCAGAACCGAAATATTATCCGGCTCCTCTATTAAATCAGGAGACAGCGCCTCCAACTCGGCATGTATCGCAGTACTCTGCTCATCTGCCTCAACCTCAGGAACGTGCGCTAAGTTCTCCATACCCAGGTATGTGACACCAAGATCTCGGAAAATGTAGTCAATAATCGACCGTGCATTCTTGATTCGATCATGCCCTTGCACCAAACCTGCAGGTTCGAAAGCTCTGAACGTAAACTTATCAACAAACGTCTCAAGAGGAACGCCATATTGCAAACCCACAGAGACCGCAGTTGCAAAACAATTCATCAAACTACGAAAAGCTGCGCCATCCTTCGCCGTATCAATAAATATTTCCCCTAAACGTGGCCGCCCATCAGGACCTGTTTCCGGATATTCACCAGTACGCAAATAAATAGTGTGCCCACCTACCATGGCCTTTTGCGTATATCCACCCGGTCTGCGACTAGGCAAATCCTCTCGATGGCCACGGCGCAATCCAATTAATCGCTCAGCAGATTCCACAATCGCTTGTGTAAATTCTTCAGTATCCTCAAATTCCTCACCACCTGACAACAACATACTCTTATCAGAAGACAACGGTTGCGATAACTTGGAACCATCACGATATAACGCTAGTGCCTTAACACCTAATCGCGCAGCTTCGTCATAGACCTCAGTCACCTCTCCAACCGTAGCCTCAGTTGGCATGTTGATAGTTTTTGAAATAGCTCCAGATAAAAACGGTTGAGCAGCAGCCAGCATCCTGACATGAGCCATTGCTTCAATATATCTTGTTCCGTAATCACCACATTTATTTGCACAGTCAAAGACGGCTAAATGCTCATCACGTAAATGAGGTGCTCCTTCTACAGTCATTCGTCCGTTTATATAATCGTTCGCTTGTACAATTTCTCCAGCTTCAAAACCTAGGGCAGACAGAAGATCAAAACCCGGAACACTAGAATCATCTGACGATATTCCTAACGCATTCATTAACTCACTTTCAGTCACTAGAGTATTTACTGCGACTGAGACATGGGGAGCCCAGACCAAAGCTTCTTCTACCTTCTCCAAATCAAACTCCGACAAACCTAATTCACTTAGTGACTGCCGATTGATGTGAGGAGAATTATTAATCGAATGCGACCCGATTGCGTACTGAACAATGTCATTAACTTCAATCTCGGTATAGCCTAATTCTTTTAGAGCAGCCGGAACAGATTCATTAATAATTCTAAAAAATCCACCACCGGCTAACTTTTTAAACTTAATTAACGCGAAGTCTGGTTCAACTCCAGTCGTATCACAGTCCATCAAGAGACCTATAGTTCCAGTTGGGGCAATAAGTGTGGTTTGAGCATTTCTATAACCATACTTTTCACCTAATTCAACTGCAGAGTCCCACCATTTTCTTGATGCCTCGAGAAGTTGTGGATTTGCGTCGCTTTCATTTATGGCAACTGGAAGTACGCTTAATTCCTCATAATCATCAGCTGGAGAAGAGTACGCAGCCCGTCGATGATTACGCATAACACGTAACATAGCTCCATCATTCTGCTCATATCGAGGGAAAGCCCCTAGTTCGCCGGCCATCTCGGCCGAAGTTGCGTATGAACAGCCAGTCATAATAGCCGTTAATGTTCCAGCAAAGGCCAGAGCTTCAGGTGAATCATACGCAACACCCTTCTGCATTAACAAAGCTCCAAGATTGGCATATCCAAGCCCTAAGGTCCGATAGTCATAGGAGCGCCGAGCAATCGCTTCAGACGGGAATTGAGCCATGAGCACTGAAATTTCAAGAACAATTGTCCATAATCGGATTCCGTGTTCGTAAGCAGGTATATCGAAGGTCTTTGTATCAGCATCATAAAAAGAAGCTAAATTAAGTGATGCTAAATTGCAGGCAGTATCATCAAGAAACATATATTCAGAACACGGATTTGAACCATTTATACGCCCACCAGCTGGTGTGGTGTGCCACTCGTTAATTGTCGAATCATACTGAACTCCAGGATCGGCACTCTGCCATGCTGCTAATGCAACCTTTGACCAAAGATCTCGCGCTCGGATAGTTTTACTAACTTCACCATCTGTTCTTCGAATCAAGTCCCAGGAATCATCTCTTCGTACCGCATCCAAAAAATCAGCCGTCACCCGAATCGAATTATTTGAATTTTGTCCTGAAACAGTCTGATATGCCTCACCTTGCCAATCTAGATCGAATTCATCAAAATCGACGTCATTATAACCTTGCTCAACAAAATCAAGAACTCGTGATATCACTGATTCAACTACGCTATCAGCTCGCGCTGATCTGATGGCCTTACGAAGAGCTTTATTCTCAGTAACATCGATGCCACCTATCTCATCATCTGAAGCAAGTTTAAAAATCTCGGCTAGATGTCTACGTGTGATTTTCGACCCAGTAACCAAAGCAGCTACTTTTTGCTCCTCTTTCACTTTCCATTCAATAAACTCTTCAATGTCTGGATGATCTGCATCCAAAATAACCATCTTGGCGGCTCGACGTGTTGTTCCACCTGATTTAATAGCCCCGGCAGATCTGTCTCCGATCTTCAAAAATGACATCAATCCTGAAGACTGTCCGCCACCAGACAATCCTTCACTATCACCTCTGATCGATGAAAAATTAGAACCTGTACCCGATCCATACTTGAAAACTCGAGCCTCTCGAGTCCATAAATCCATAATTCCACCTTGATTAACAAGGTCGTCAGCCACTGACTGAATAAAACATGCATGTGGTTGAGGGCGCTCATACGCTGATGTCGATGGCCTCATCTCTGCAGACTCAGGATCAACAAACCAATGACCTTGAGAAGGACCTTCGATTCCATAAGCCCAATGTAGACCTGTGTTAAACCACTGGGGTGAATTTGGTGCAACCATTTGACGAGCCATCATATGACGTACCTCATCCGCGAATGCCAAAGCATCCTCGTCGCTGTCAAAATAATTATTCTTTAATCCCCAATAAGCCCATGTCAAACCCAGACGATCGAATGATTGTCGTGCATCCGTTTCACCACCAAACGTACTACCGTCTGCCGGTTCTCTCCGCTGAGCCCATTCAGGGATTCCTTCTTCAGCAATAGCAGTTGTCTCACTCGGTACCCCAGCTCTTCTAAAATACTTCTGAGCCATTACATCGGTCGCAACTTGAGAGAAGGATTCTGGCATCGATATATCTTTTGCCTCAAACACCATGGTCCCGTCAAATTCGGTTATTCGAGAATCTCTCTTTACGAAAGACACTCCCTCGTACGGACTTTGACCTGATTTTGTAAAACGACGATTGATCTTCATCAATTACTCCTAATTAGTTACTAATCGGCAAACTATTAATATGCCTCGGTTACTCTCTGGCTTGGGAAACGACTAAGCCAACCTAGTACTCAAACGTTTTGGCTTTCAAATGATCACTTGCCCAAGCGTTTAAGCGTAAAAATTACTGGGTACTGAACTGTATAATTTTTTATGGTGACCTGTCAATATCAAATGGATAGGCACTTATACATTAGTGAGAATAAATCTGTACATTTCATCAACTTACCAAAATTAAACAATCTAATTTGTTCAATTTGTGAGTTCTAACCACGAAGAAAAACAGGACTATTAACCTCAGAGAGTTCTTCGTTGTATTCGTAACCATCTTCTCTAAAATTAACCAAATCTATTGCTTTCTTCACCTTTTCTTTAACAATCCAACGAGCCATAGCACCTCGTGCATTTTTCGCAAAAAACGAAATAATCTTATATTTCCCATTTTTAAAGTCTTTAAATACAGGCGTGTTGATATTAGTGTGAATACCTGAGGCACTCACTGCTTTAAAATACTCATTCGACGCTAGGTTAATCACCAAATCATCTTCATGCTCCTCTAGATCTGCCATCAGAGATTCTGAAATAGAGGAGCCCCAATATTGATATAAATCTGACCCGGCTTTCGTATCCAGTCTAGTTCCCATTTCTAGTCGGTAAGGCTGTATAAGATCGAGGGGCCTCAACACACCATACAATCCGGACAAAATTCTTAGATGATTTTGAGCAAATTCAAGGTCACTCTCAGTAAAATCATCAATCGCCAGCCCTTTGTACACATCGCCAGAAAATGCAAATGCCGCTGGCTTGGCATTTAATTCATTAAATGGTGTAGTAAATGACGCAAATCGTTCTGCCGTCAAATTTCCAATTTTCTCACTGACATTCATCAAAGTCATAAGCTCGTCCGGGCTGTATAAACGGAGTATCTCAATCAACTCATTACTTTTCGAAAGCAGACGGGGTTCTGACACATGAACTGCAGTCTGAGAAGGCTCGAAGTTCTGGCCTTTGGCTGGAGATAGTAGAATTAACATACTGTTATTTTACCTCACAATTCTGATCACATCTGACCAACAAGGTCTTGTCTGTAGCGATATCGCCAAAGCTGACATCACTAGGGCTGAACCGTGACTTTAATTGCTCCGCTGGCCTTGTCACCAGCAAGTTTTATTCCAGTCCCCGCATCTTGCAGTGAGACACGATGTGTGATCAACTCCGACATGAGATCAGTATTATTTTCCAAAAGCTCTACCGCCAGTTCATAGTCATGCTTAAACCCCACGTAGCTATAAAACACTGTTCCCGCCACCCGCAGTTGCTTGGAGAGGATGACGTGTGCCGGCATCATCACACTTCTTGAAAATACTCCCAAAATACCCACTCGTCCCCCTCGCCTGACCAACCTGCAGGCAAGTGCCGCCGTGTCTGCACTTCCCCCAACTGTCTCGATAACTAAATCTACAGGTGTCGAATCACAGAAAGATTGCAAACCTTCCTCATCTTCAGACTGAAATACTTGGGTTGCTCCTAGACGCAACGCAGCATCCCGCTGCTGTGGATAACGATAAGTAGCAATAACCTCGCTTGCTCCCGATTGCTTGGCATAAAATGTAGACATTAATCCTATTGGCCCAGATCCAAGAACGAGAACCCGTTCACCATACGTCGGGCGACTATTATCAAGCTGTGCTGCGACTCTATGGCCATGAACTGCCACCGCCAATGGTTCAGCTAATGCCGCCACAGCAAAATCAACAGAGCCAGAGATTCGAAATAAGTTTTCTTGTGGAACAGTTAAATATTCGGAAAAACCACCAGGAAGTTCACCGCCAAGTAATCCGCTAGATTGTTGACAAATCTCTGTGCGTCCCATTCGACATTCTGCACACTCCCCGCAAAACAACCTAGGTTGCAAAGTTACGTGATCGCCAATCTTGAAACGCCCGACGCTTGAACCCAGTTCGACGACTTCCCCAGCTACCTCGTGACCAATGGCTCGGCCGGCCTTCCAGCTCGCATCGGGTGAAAGCCAATGGCTTGGATCTCTGTATGCATGCAGATCAGAACCGCAAATGCCACATGCTTTAACTCGAATCAAAACTTCGGTTGGATCTGGTGGCCTCACATCCGATTCGACAATCTCAAAAACCATCGGATCCAGAGTAGTAATTGCAGTTTTCATATCTCATACCTCCATGTGCCCAAATAATATAGCCCTCTAGCAAAATATTCATCCGATGCTGAACGAGCCGGCCTTATGAACATGCTTATCGGCCAATATTCTTGAACCGATTAGCAACCGTGGCTGTGCCACGGTTACTTCGAGCATTTGACAAGAAACCATGAGTGAAGGATTGGTGGGCCCGGTGGGGATCGAACCCACGGCCAATCGGTTAAAAGCCGATTGCTCTACCACTGAGCTACAGGCCCACAATGATAATACCGAAAAACTTCATTAAGGGATTCATTCTCGCCAGTGCGACTATTTAGCGATATCATTCAAGGCCCTTAACCGGGTCGACTACTAAGGAAAATCATGCTGACTCAAACATATAAAACGGTGCTCCGAACCCTCGTCAGTGTGTTGGAAGAAGCCACACCCGAACCCACTGATTGGGCCTTAATCGGTAGTGGGTCGTTGCAACTCCAAGGCTTGAATACTGAATACGACACTATCGAATTTATGACCACTGATAAAATAGTTACAACCATAGGTAAAATGCTCGGAGAAGAGCCCGTTCAAATAACATCGGCCGTGGTATCAGGTACACGCCTTCGTCTCACCAGAGAAGATATACCTATTTTTGTGATTGGCGATCCGGTGTTCCACGGTGTTGAAGAGAAACTTTCTCCTGTGCAAATTCCTTCCCTCTGGAATGCCTTGAATCACGGATCATTGGATGGACATCGTATTCCTTGTACTCCGCCAGAATGGGAATTGGTCCTCGCGGTAATTCTCCAAGCAGACGATCGCGCGGAAGAGATACAGCAATATCTCTCTGAATTTGGCTACGACAGCCGATTACTAGTACGAATTCTTAGAGAAGGACATGCAACAACTCAGACCGAAAATATGGTGTGGTCCCTACTAGAAGAACGTATCTAAAACCACTCGACACTTTCGGGCAATTAACATCTAGCTCAACTGACTCAAAACATCATGCATCCAAAAGTCATAGGTCTCATTCACTTTATCTGTATCACCCATATTAAAGTTGGGCACAATTAGTTCATTGACTCCGGCATTAGCATATTGTCCAATAACCTCTACTATTTCGTCAGGAGTGCCTGCTATCAACCGATCTGTCGCATTTTCCTTAGCCCGCTTAACAGCAGCTGTATCTTTTGAAAGGAAAAATAAAGCCTGAGCTGATCGTCTAATCTCTCCTGGGTCTCGGTCGATTGCTTCGCAGTGTTGATCTAAAATATGCCCTTTTTGCTTCAACACTTCAGGACTGCCCCAAACATTCCACTCGTCCGCAAACATTGCCGTGATTTTCAACGTGACCTTTTCACCACCTCCACCCACGAGAATCGGAAGACGACTCTGAACAGGTTTAGGGCTAAGTGGCGCGTTTGTTATTTCATAATATTTACCTGAAAAGTTCGTGTATTCCTTGTCGAGAAGCGACCTAATTATTTGAATACTCTCTCGGAGTCGAGCAAGTCTACCCCCAACGGTTGCAAATTC
This sequence comes from uncultured Chloroflexota bacterium, assembly GCA_913051185.1. Classification (GTDB taxonomy): domain Bacteria; phylum Chloroflexota; class Dehalococcoidia; order UBA2979; family UBA2979; genus UBA2979. The sequence goes on from CAJXBM010000008.1 coordinate 38,287, forward strand.
AATACCATACGACAAATGCTCATTTTCTTGCCAGCCAGCCCCTAGGCCAAGTACCAACCGACCATTACTTATTACATCAACTTCTGCAGCCATTTTTGCCAGCACCGCCGGATTTCGATATGTATTTCCTGTAACCAAGGTTCCGATACGGACTCTCGGCACTAGGGCCGCAATGGCTGATAAAGTAGTCCACGCTTCAGATGTAGGGCCCGACGTTGTAGTCTGATCTCCTGTATTCGGCATAAAGTGATCGGCTACCCAAATCCCATCCCAACCAGATGCTTCCGCCTTCAAACAGATATCAACAAGATCTGTAAATCTTCCACTTAAATGGGGCCAAATACTAAATTTCATTTACAACACCTATCCAATGACGAACGGACTATAAGCAACAATTTAATCGATTAAGAATTTTCTGAAATAAAAGCTAACACTTTTTCCCAAGCGTCAGCCGACTCACTAGCAAATTCCTCGAAATGTCTGTCAAAGAAGGAATGTGGGGCCCCGGGATAGGTGACTATTTGATGATCAATACTACTCGCCGTTAGTTCTTCATCAAACTTATTAACAATGTCACTCGGTATTCCTTGGTCAGCTCCACCCATTAGTCCCAGTATCGGACACGAAATATCTGCAACTCTCTCGATCACACCTGATGCGCCCTGCGGAAAGTCAGGTCTGTCTGGATGTCCATAAAAACCAATAGCCCCAGCCAATGCGTGACCATTGGCAGCCTGATGCCAAGAATTTGAACCTCCAAAACAAAAGCCCAATGTAAAAATTGGCCGAGAGGAATCTTGGAGACGGAGATGTTCCACGGCGGCAGTAACGTCGTTTTTAACACCCTCAAAAGTCGACTGCGCGACATGTTCTTGCCAAGGAAATTCTTCCGCTCGAGCACCGAGACCCGCAGTCCTACCAAAGTAGTCAATCGCTAATGAATCTATATTTCTCTCTGCAAATCTCAAAGCTAACTCTTCATAAAAATGAAATAAGCCACGGACATCGGGCAGGATCAAAACAGTTGCGCGCTGAGAACCATCCCCCTTGGCTAAGAAGGCAGAAAACTCATTCCCATCCGCAGCCTTAAGCGTTAAATTTTCATTTTCTACAGCGGCCCCCAATATCTGAGGAACTGGAGGTTCTGCATCATACGGAAAACACATTGTTTGACTCCCTAACCTTTTTAGTCACATCGACCGGTGCGAGGTCATCGTAGACGAGTTTGCGCACATCTGTCATAAACGCACCGTAAATGCGCGCCAAAAAATAATTTCGAGAGGGACCTAGCACTCTCGGCAGGAGAGTGCTAACATGATTTCTGCTTGCGGTGGGTTTCAACTTATTCGTCGTCTAAACATGGGCGACGGGGTCGACACGACTCAAAAGCAAAAAATCAGAATGAAGGATAAAGTCGGTTTTTTTCCGACACCAATCAGATCTGGTAAGTACGTGGTAAAAAAATTGTCATGTATTAAAGATAGCGAAAATAAAGCATGGGAGAGGACTGAAAAATATGGCAACAGGTGTAGTTCCAGTTACAGACCACATTATTCTTAAGGCCGTCGAGGCTGAGGAGATTACAACAAGTGGATTAGTTATTCCGGATTCAGCTAAAGAAGCGCCACAGCATGGACATGTCGTAGCTGTCGGACCAGGTCGACCGCTTGAAAACGGTGAGGTCCAGAGTATGGATGACATAAAAGCTGGTGACAGAGTTCTCTATCAGAAATACACAGGTCAAGATGTATCTGTGGATTCCGAAGATTACATCATCATTCGATATCAAGACGTACTAGCTAAGCTAGAAGACTAAAAGTCGCTCGACGTCCATACATATTCATAAATCTGAAAATTTAGGAGCACTAAATGACCGCTAAGCGACTTCGCTTCGACGAAGCTGCCCGACGTGAACTGCGTCATGGGGTAGACATTCTTGCTAATTCAGTGCGTGCAACACTCGGACCAAAAGGTCGAAATGTTGTACTCGACAAAAACTATGGGCCTGCAGTCATCACTAAAGATGGCGTGACAGTGGCTCGCGAAATTGAACTTACCGATCGTTTCCATAACATGGGTGCTCAGTTAGTAAAAACAGTAGCCGTCCGCACAAACGATATCGCTGGTGATGGAACAACTACAGCGACTGTCTTTGCTCAGGCGATGTTCCACGAAGGCCTGCGAAATATTGCGGCTGGAGCCAATCCAATGTACCTCAGACGAGGTATGGATGCTGCTACCAAAGTAGCTATCCAAAACCTAATGAGTCAGTCCGTGCCAGTTGAAGAAAAAGAAATGATTCAGGCAGTCGCTTCGATTTCGGCAAATGAAAAACGAATCGGCGATCTGATCGGCGACGTCATGGAACAAGTTGGAAAAGATGGAGTCATTACCATTGAAGATGGACGTGGGCTTGACGATGAAATTGAGGTTGTAGACGGATTACAAATTGATCGAGGCTACATATCTCCCTACTTTGTAACAAATAATGATCGCATGGAAGCGCAGCTTGATGATCCATACATACTGATCACAGACCATGCGATTAATTCACTACAAGACTTTCTACCACTTTTGGAAAAGGTACTGGCGGTCTCCAAAAACTTCTTCATAATTTGTGAGGATTTAGAAGGTGAAGCGTTACAAACATTAATTGTGAACAAGATGAAAGGCGCAGTAAATCCACTAATCATCAAAGCTCCTTCATTTGGTGACCGAAGAAAGGCGATGCTCGAAGATCTAGCGATCCTAACGGGTGCCACTTACATCACCAATGATATGGGTCGCAAACTTGCTGATACACAGCTAGCTGACTTGGGACACGCACATCGTGTCGTATCCGACTCCAGCATGACCACTATTATTGAGGGTGCTGGATCAGACGAGAGTATTCAGCAACGTATTCGACAAATTCGGGCTCAAATTCAGGATGCAAACTCCGATTTCGATCGGGAAAAAATGCAGGAGAGACTCGCTAAACTCGTTGGAGGAGTCGCTGTTATAAAAGCTGGTGGAGCAACTGAGGTCGAAGTTCGTGAAAAGAAATTCAGACTGGAGGATGCACTATCTGCAACCCGTGCTGCTGTTGAAGAGGGTGTGGTCCCTGGTGGTGGTGTTGCATTTATTAGGGCACAAAGCTCAATCGACGCTGTTATTGAATCCCTGACAGGCGATGAGAAAACAGGCGCCGTGCTTGTGCAACGAGCACTCGAAGCACCACTTAGACAAATTGTAGAAAATGCAGGTCAAGAGCCAAGCGTCGTCGTAGAAGATGTACGTGCTGCTACTCCTGAAACAGTAGGATACAACGCAGCAACCGACGAAATGGGCGATATGTTTGATCTTGGTATCCTTGATCCAGTCAAAGTATCTCGAGTTGCACTTGAGAACGCTACGTCAATTGCGAGCCTTATGCTTACGACCGAAGTAGCTGTAGGTGAGATTCCAGAGCCACCGGCACCGATGGCACCTCCAGGAGGTGACATGGGTATGGGTGGTATGGGTGGTATGGATATGGGTGGCATGGGTGGCATGGGTGGCATGGGCTTCTAACCACAGACTATTCAGACTAAATATATGAAGACAAAGCCCCGGTTGAACACCGGGGCTTTGTCTTTGAATCCATATTTACGATTATCAACGATTTGACCGAACTGTTTCTCCAGTTGTTAAGGGTCGTTTTCCATCAGGAATATATACAATCTTGGTAGACACGATCTTATCCCAAAGCGTCTGGCGACTGCGATCCCACAACAACCAAGCAGCGGCAATTATTGGTACCAGACCAATACTGAATGAAGATAGTAAAACGAAAAATAAAAACCACTTAATTATCCACTCACGTAAAAAGGTATACCAACCACCTGAGCGAGACCCATCCTCACGCATCACAAATAAACGCAGGAATTGCTTACCAGGCGTTTGTCCATGCCCTAAACAAATAATTCTCCAGACAACAATTCCAGCAAATACGGCGAAACCAAGAATTATAAAAAGACCCAGTAGCGCCCCTCCAGAAAACGCACCGATCATAAAAATAATGATAGGGAAAACCAAGAGTGCAATATCAATTAGTGAGTCAATGACCCAAGCTGCCAACCTCCGGAGCGGCGTAGCGAGTTGTAATTGATCGTCTTGCTGAGATTCAATTAGTGAGTCAGACAAGTATTCCTCAACCTTCGTCATCGGCATCTAACTGCTGAGTATAGACAGTTTCAGGCCACCAGTGAAAGACTACTAGAAGAGGAGTTACGGTAGCTAGCAACACAGTAGACGCCAAAATTAACCTAAATGGTCCAGGATCAAATTCGTCAGAAAGAGCAATTACACCAAATGTAAAACCAATCAACGCCGCGATTAAGTAGACCATCACTACAAATATCTGCTGACGAGCCTGTGTTTCCTTAAGAATGCTATACAGAATTCCAGCCAAAATAAAATACGCGAGCAGCGCCACAATAAACGCAACTCCAACCTGTCCAAAACCTTCTGTTAGTGTTCCTTCCGTACTTATCTCACCATGCAGCCACAGTGCCTCAAGCGACTCTATCGCCCCAACAGCAGCTATGGCATAAAGAAACCATCTGAGAGGCCTCCACCTTGCCGGAATCCTGCCAAGTCCAATAACCGAACAATATGCGCCGGCTAATCCCAGAGCCAAAAAACTATAGGTCATCCTCAAGATTGTCTGACTTGCCTCATCAAATCCAACCCAAAGAAATACAATCAACAGAGCAATTCCCGGGAGAGTGATGGCTGAACATAAAGGAGGCAAGTATGGTGCGACTGGTGATCTAGATGGGTTGTCTTTCGCTGTATTAGATATTTGCAAGCTAATGACGGCAAGTCCTATCCAAAACACAACGAGAATCTCCGTCCAAAAAATATCGGAGAGTACGCCACTGTCGAACGATACTCGTGCTGCCGCCAAACCCATTATTACCCATGAACCGAGAACTAGGAGCAAGAATCCTGCCATTACACGTGGCCAGCCAGCTTTCGGCATAAAATCTGTTATTCGATCAGACTCATTTTTCATGCTGTCATCTCTCCCAATAATCCCGCCATACAAAGTATAGAGATAATTCGAGCTTTCTTACCAACGTAATCACTGCTGTACTATAAGTTGATACATGAGACACATCTACATATCGAGCTATAGATGACCTTTTTTGAAGCAATTCGTACTGTGCTGACAAAATACTTTGTATTCAGAGGCAGAGCATCCAGATCTGAGTATTGGTTTTGGATCCTGTTCATCTCGCTCTACTGGCTGGCATCTGTCGTCATCATCGACTCATGGTTGCCCTATTTCATTCCTGAACCAATTTTCATCTTGACTCAACTAGCTCTATTTTTTCCCACCCTGGCCGTCGGAGTGCGTCGACTACACGATACTGGACGGCCGGGTTCAAGATTCTTTTGGCCAGCAGGTGTTTTCGTCCTGCTTATCGGTGGCTTTTGGTTAATCCTGTTCTTAGAAGGCGGGAAACTTTGGCATTTCGCGTTACTCATCCCCTTCGTAATTGCATTTTTCGCCTCCATCGTACTCAATTTATTCTGGCTGTCTTTACCTGGAGACAAGGAAGCTAATCGGTATGGAGATTTAGCGCTATCTAGCAGAAAAAACAGGAGTGCTGGTCTGGGAGAAAGTAATGTGTCTAATGGCTTCTTCTCCAACACACTCTCACTCTGGATGGCCTTCAGTATTGTGTTCATTCTAGGTATCTTTTTTGTCATTACTATGGTCGGACTGTGATAACGAAACTAAAATCAACTAACAGAAGACTTTCACCAGCAACTCACATACAATCGTCACTGTCACAAACAAAATCAAGACTTTAGTCTTCGTGACAAATGAAAACAAGAAAGCCTCAGGCTTATAACGTAAAGGAATACTCATGGCATTCGCACCTTTCGATCTCACAGGAAAAGTAGCCCTCATCACCGGCGGCAATAGTGGCATCGGCCTTGGCATGGCCATTGGTCTTGCACAGGCTGGAGCAGATGTCTGCATTTGGGGCACAAATCTGGATAAAAATGCGGCTGCTGAAAAAGAAATACTAGCAGTTGGTGGGAAGGCCGCAGCACTTCGATGCGATGTGTCACAGGAAAACGAAGTCGAAGCAGCATTTGCTGAGACTATAAATTTATTTGGAAAAGTTGATTCATGCTTTGCTAATGCAGGCGCCGGTGGTGGCGCACCATTTCAAGAATTCCCAACCGACGTGTGGAATCGAGTTATGGGTATCAACCTCGATGGTACATTTTTTACGTTTAGGGCGGCCGCAAAACATATGATCGAGCGTGGAGAGGGAGGACGTCTAATCGGCACGTCAAGTCTCTCCGCTTTAGATGGCGCCGCAAGAAACGAAGCATATGCAGCTACAAAAGGCGCCATGATTTCTATGACGCGGGGGCTTTCCGTTGAGTTAGCGAGATACGGCATCACAGCGAATACCATCATTCCAGGATGGATTGAAACAGCGATGACAGCACCACGGGTGGGTGACGACACCTTTGAAGACCGTGTTATTAAGCGAGTCCCCGTAAGACGCTGGGGACAACCTGACGATTTTGCGGGCATCGCTGTATATCTTGCAAGCGACGCCTCATCCTACCAGACAGGTGAAGACTTCGTAATTGATGGCGGATACTACAGATTCTAGGTGTCGTTGGACAGCTTGGTACTATTCAATAGGACCTAGCACACGATCAGTGTATGCATTGGTAAGTCGACCATTAGGATCCAATATCTTTCGAGCTCTCTGGAAAGACTGCCATTCTGGATACAGATCCCTTAGGGTCGCTGCCGTCTGAAAGTGCATTTTACCCCAGTGCGGTCGACCACCATAATCGCGCATAATAGTCTCAACTGGAACGAAATAAGGCTCAAATGGCTCATTCTGCCTGACGTGAATTGCGATCGATGCAGTCTCTCGTCCGAAGCACATACTAAGAGGTAAGTTGTCGGCCCTTGCCCAACGTACCTCAATCGGCATGGATATCTCTAAACCAGAGCTCTGTACAAAGCCTAATGTTCGTTCTAGAGCCTCCCGAGCAAACTCCCTAGGAATAAAATATTCCATTTCGACAAATTTTAATTTGCGTTCTGAAGTAAACACCGCATAAGAACGATCTACGTAATCCTCTCTGGTACCAGAGGGTAGAGAGTTGCCAATAAGAGCGCCAAGACGTGGGGACACTTTAGTCGCGACCATAGCTGCTCGCCTAAGGTAATTATACGAAAATTCTTCCTCGTACCATCTTCGCCATCTAGAAAACTCTGAAATACTTTGGTCTGTCCGATTATTTCGTTTAGTAAAAGCAGCATCCATACTCGGATGACAGAAATATTCAAAGTGCTCGTTGTCGTGAATAAAGTCTTCTTGCTTGGAGAGGACCTCCTCAAGTGGCATCATCATCTCAAGCGCGTGCAAATTAAATGCGGACTCGAGTTGCAACGTGACCGTCGACAATATTCCTGCTGCGCCGACTCCGACCACTGCTGCACGAAATAACTCGACATCTTTTTCTAAAGAACACTCAATTATTTCACCTTCACCAGTAATCACGCGGGCTGACACTACCTGGGTAGCCAAGCAGCCATACCCGAGGCCCGTACCATGTGTACCAGTAGAAATTGCACCCGCTACCGATTGGTACGCAATATCGCCTAGGTCAGACATTGCTAACCCGTGCTCCCAAAGTTCAGGGCTCAAATGTTCAAGTTTTTTACCAACCTGAACCGTGACTTGCTTTTTTAAGACATCAACATCAAGAATATTCTTGTAGTTAGTTAAATCAATTAACACACCATTCGTCAAAGCTGTACCTGTAAAGGAATGACCTGTGCCCACAGCCTTGATTTTTAGATCAGACTGAGCGGCCTTTCTAATAACAGTTAACAATTCCTCCTCAGTCGTCGGAGATTCAATTAGCTCTGGAACACATGATTGGTTCTCAGCCCAGTTCTTCCAAATCAACTCTTCGGTCTGCATATTCACCTCTAGATTCGGTTAGTTCATAATAAATACTAGATGTGCCGCACCATAATTGATACGTCATCGAAAATGATTAGTACACTGAC
>CAJXBM010000009.1:0-44950 GCA_913051185.1 uncultured Chloroflexota bacterium
TTACTGGTCGATTGTCAGATATATTTTCGAGAACAGTTTTGGCGGTAATAGGGAGCATTGCCGTAGCAATAGCATTGGCCACGGTGGCAATATCAGAATCTTACCCAGTTATGCTTGTGAGTTTCCTGATTTTTGGTGGCCTTGGAACGGCCATAGCTCAGGGAGCAGTCCAAGCTGAACAAGTGTCTGTCGGACGGCGACTGGGCCTGTCAACTGTCGCCGGCCTCATGGAACTTGCATTTGCCATGGGAATCTTGACAGGGGGATTAGGTGGCGGCCTTCTAATTCGAGCTTTTGGGATGGAATCTATATTTCTGATTTCTGCGATCGTAACTTTATTCGGTGGCGTCGCATACGCATGGAAGTCTCGCGAGTTTGCAAAATCAGCTGCTACTGGCATTTAGTCTTAATTAACTCGCCTTACAAGAAGGCCGTATAGGCCAGTAACTTGTTATAATACATAACATTGTTGATTAATTTAGTCAACATGAAAGGATAATATAATGAGCTTACGAATAAATGATGACGCACCGGACTTTAGTGCAAATACAACAGAGGGTTCAATTAATTTTCATGAATGGATTGGCGACAGCTGGGTTGTACTCTTTTCACATCCAAAAGACTTTACTCCTGTCTGTACAACCGAGCTTGGAACCGTAGCAAGCCTCAAGCCCCAGTTTGAAACAAGAAATTGCAAACTTATTGGTATCAGTGTAGACGGGGTAAGTGATCATGAAAGCTGGTCCAAGGATATTGAATCTTTTCAAGGAACTGCGGTAAATTATCCACTAATTGGAGATCCTACATTAGAAATTGTGAAACAATTTGACATGTTACCGGCTGATGCTGGGAGTTCTGCTGAAGGACGAACTCCGGCGGATAATGCGACAGCACGGTCAATTTTCATAATCGGCCCTGACAAAAAGATCAAGGCGACTTTAACCTACCCAATGAGCACCGGAAGAAACTTCGACGAGATCTTACGGCTTGTTGATTCACTGCAATTGACTGCCTCGGAGCAAGTAGCCACACCTGCCAATTGGAACCAGGGAGAAGATGTCATCATCTTACCAGCGGTTTCGGACGAAGATGCAGCCAAGAAGTATACTGATGGCTGGGAAACTCCACTGCCCTACATTAGGTTGGTCAAGCAGCCATAAACTTATAGTTAATCGCTAATGAGGTTACTTCATGGCCCAAGGTCCAAAATGGATTTCTGACAGACTTGCCAACGGTGGTGAAATTATCATCGACGGTGCTAATGGCTCGGAACTTGAACGCCGTGGGGTGCCTATGGATGATCGAGCTTGGTGTGGCCCCTCTGTCACCACTCACAGTCATGTTTTGAAAGAGATTCACAAAGATTACATTGCCGCGGGCGCAGAAGTGATCATCACAAACACATTTGCCTCGTCGCGCCAAATGCTTGAACCCGCGGGCTACGGAGATCAAGTTGCGCAGATGAACCAAAGAGCTGTCCAAATTGCAAAACAAGCTATTGAAGAAACTGAAGCTGAACAAGTGGCTGTGGCAGGTTCTCTTTCTGACGCGTCTGTGCAAGTTGCAGTGGCAGGCTCAATCTCTGATGCACGAGCCGACAAACGTGGTCTTGATGCGAAGTGGTTAAATCCGACTGTACTTCATGCTACTTACCGCGAACAGAGTGAACTGCTCGTGGAAGCCGGAGCAGATTTACTCATGTTAGAAATGATGCAAGAGCCCGAGGTAGCTATACCTGCGATCGAAGAAGCATTGAAAACTGGCGTCGAAGTCTGGGTCGGGCTAAGTTGCAGGACTAATGAGAAATCAGGTCAGCTAGCAATGTTTGATGATGCTAGTCGTCTATTCAGCGAAACACTTGATGCGGTGACTGCATTTGACGTGCAATCAATTCACATTATGCATAGTCAGATAGGCGATACCACATTAGGGATTGAGGCGCTTCAGAAAAAATGGGATGGACCCATAGGGGCATATCCAAACTCTGGATATTTCGAGAGACCAAGTTGGCAATTCGTTGATATTGCGACACCAGAATACTTTGCAGATCATATTGCGGACTGGCGAAGCATGGGTGTACAGATACTAGGAGGATGCTGTGGACTAGGAGTCGAACACATCCGTGCCATCTCCTCGTAAGTATCCAACTTACAATTCTATTGGAAATCAAATAGTTGTAAATTCGGTTACATTAGACCACTGAGTTAGTCGCGCAGGGAAGGGATTCATGATGGATTTTAGATTTACTGACGAGCAAGAAAATTTCAGATCAGATATCAAAACATTTATCGAGTCCACACTTACAAACGAGTTTTGGAGCGCACAAGAAGCAAAAGGCACGAGTGAGGGTCGCGAGGAGCGATCTTCACCAGAATTTAGTCGCATGGCCGCTGATGCTGGGTGGCTTGCTGTTGCCTGGCCGGAAGAATACGGTGGAGCCGGACTCAGCTACACAGAACAAATGATTTACATGGAAGAAATGGCGGAAGTAGGTGCTCCCCAAGAACATCATCGTAGAGCAGTCCAACAGGTAGGTCCGTCGATAATTTTGTTCGGGAATGAAGAACAGAAACAAGAGTACCTTCCGCAGATTGCGAAGGGAGAATTATCGTTCGCAATGGGACTCTCAGAGCCTGATGCAGGCTCTGATTTAGCGTCCGCAAATACGCGGGCTGTAAAAGATGGTGATTTCTACACCGTTAATGGTCAAAAAAAATGGACCAGTGGGGCTCATTACTCAGATCTTCTGTGGACAGTCGTTCGGACCGACCCAAATGCACCCAAACACAGAGGATTATCAATGTTAATCATTCCGCTCGATGCGGAAGGGGTGGTGGTGGAACCTATTCTTGACATGCAAGGTGAGCATCACTTTAACAAAGTCCATTTTGAGGATGTAAAGGTACCTATTGAAAACATAGTCGGGGAGGAAAACCGAGGCTGGTACGTAAATGCATCAACCATGGATTTCGAACGATCGGGGATAGCTCGTATTGCATCTCTAAGAAGGGCACTAAAACAAGCTACTACGGCTCACCAGGTCCCGCAAAGCGGTCACACATCAGAGAGCAAAAGGACGAGATTAGCTGACTTAAGTGTCTCTACGAAGGTCTCTGAGTTGCTGGCTTATAGAGTAGTGTCCCAACAGGCTTCCGGACTTATTCCCAATTACGAGGTGTCAATTACAAAACTGCTTGCAAGCGAGGTCGATCAGGCAATCCATAACTTGCACGTGGGAATCGATGGACTCTTCGGGAATCTATCATTCAGTAAATGGGCGACTTCGAGTAATGGTGGCAGTTTGAGGCGCGATCTCAGAACCTCTGCAAACGGGTATATCTCGGCAATCCCCGGAACAATTGCTCAGGGATCAAGTGAAATCCAAAGAAATGTTATTGCAACTCGCGGACTAGGTTTACCTCGTGGTTAGTGAGCATCATGGTGCATTTGTAGGGCTAAAAGTAATTGAGTTAGGTCGTTTCATAGCTGCACCATACTGCGCACAGTTGTTGGCCGATTCTGGTGCAGATGTCATAAAAATCGAACCACTAGAAGGAGATCAAACTAGACGCAACGGAACGATCATACCGGGAGAAGGAATTCAGTATCTGAATAAAAACCGAGGTAAACGCTCCGCCGCTGTAAATCTAACAAACACAGAAGTTAATTTGGCGGTCAGAGCACTATGTGAAAAGGCAGACGTAATCATTGCCAATTTTAGGCCTGGGGTCGCTAAAAGCCTCGGACTCGACTACGAAACTCTAAAAAAACAGAACACCCGACTGATATACGCTGAAAATACCGGATATGGACTAGAAGGACCCATGGCAGGAAATCCTGCCATGGACGCAGCAATTCAGGCATTTTCAGGCCTGGCTCATCTCGGTCCGGAAGGTCCTTCTCTGAGACCGGATCCGATTATCGACTACATGGCGGCCATGCTACTTTCGTGGGGCATAGCGTCTGCACTGTATCACCGGGAAAAGACAGATATAGGTCAGCGAATCGACGTCGCGCTATTACAGGCTGCGCTCGTCCTTCAAAACAATCACGCACATCATATTGACGTCATAGCAGACTGGCGAAAAGAGTACGTCAGTTTCTTAGAGGAGGCATACAAGGACTCGGACCCATGGAGTGGGATGATAGAGCGTAAAGACGAACTACTTCCTCATGTCGTCACAGGTGCATATTATGGCTTCTTACGAACCTCAAACGGCGTAATTGTGATTTCAGCCGCTGTTGATTCTTTACAAAGAAAAATCGCCACCCAGCTTGATATAGATGATCCAAGGGTCACCGATCCTAACTGGACCCCCCCCGATGACATTAAAGCGTATCAAACAGATATTCGAGATCAGGTGCAATCAGTTCTGCTCACAAATACAACTGAACATTGGCTCAAAATATTCAACGAAGCCGGTGTCCCCTGTCAACGCTATCAAACTCTAGAAGAACTGATCGATAACCCTCAAGTGAAAGAAAATGGGTTCATGATTCGTTTAGAACATGAGTTACTTGGTGGAATGGATGTCGTAGCTCCACCAGTAAAATTCAGTGAGACCCCATTGGCAGCACAAGGGCCCAGCCCGGTTCTTGGAAAACATACGGAAGAAGTGCTATTGGAAGCCGGCATGACTCACGAACTGTTTCAGAAGCTGGTTGATAGCGGAGACGCATTATCATTCAGTTAATGATCTAGGGGGGATAATGGGTTGGTCAATAAATCAAAGCTTGGGCCTGACATTTCATCGGGCTCAACTGTCATACAAAGGATACACCTTGGTCACCCCGCTGAGCGGTGATTCAAGCTATCTAATCGATCTCAATGGAAAATTTGTCCATAAATGGTTCTTTGATGATGTACGGCCACATATTTCAAAATTACTTGATAACGGGAATCTACTTATGATGGGAGTCGAACGATCCCTACTACCCCCACCATCTCGAGACTTTACTATTCAACCACCTCCCTTCGATCGACATTTGCGTCGACTCGGCGCGAATTGCTCAGTGTTACAAGAAATCACGTGGGATGGTGAAGTCGTATGGGAACATCGCGACATCGCGATGCATCATGACTTTGTCCGACTTGAAAATGGGAACACTATTTTCCCGGTGTGGACGGAAATGCCTAATGATCTTGCCAAACAAGTGAAGGGTGGAGTAAAGCGCGCAAAAGAAAAACTCCCGGCAATGTTAGGGGATGACGTTGTTGAAATAGATTCGAATGGCAAAGAGGTGTGGCGAGCAGAAACATGGAAATTATTCGATCCGAAAAAAGACCCAATATGCCCCCTCGAAACAAAATGGGAATGGACCCACATCAATAGCATTGATGTTAATTCTGAGGGAAGTGTGTTGATTTCCTGCAGAAATAATAGTCGCGTCGCAGCAATTTCACGCAACGCCAATGATCCGGAAATCATATGGAAATATGGCTTCCCTGATACAGCTCATCAACATCATGCAACATGGACTAACGAAAATCGAGTCCAAATTTTTGACAATGGAATGCATCGCCAAACCGACATGTCAACCTCCCGCGTAATCGTTGTTGATCCTGAAACAAATGACATTACATGGAAATATGAGGGAAATCCTCCCGCTCAATTTTTCAGTGGGCATATATCAGGGGCAACACGCCTTCCCAACAACAATATCTTAATCTGCGAGGGGACATCTGGCCGATTACTTGAAGTGACGCCAAAAGGAGAGGCTGCCTGGGAATGGTGGAACCCCGTGTATAACAGTCGAGACGATGGCACAAGCATAGGCTGGTTATTTCGTGCCTATCGCTACGGCCCAGATCACCCTGCCTTCATAAATAAAGAACTCACACCCGACACCCTGCCTAGGCTGAATAGCCAGTATGGTTTGAAGTAGAGAGAATTTTATCTTAAAAGAAACGAGCTGAACTATGAACAACCCAACTTCAATGATGCAAGTCCAATCAACTACTCAAAATGATGAAGTCTTAGACGTAAGAATTATTAGTGCAGACATGCCAACGCTGAGAGACTCTGATGTGTTGGTTCGGATCGAAGCAGCTCCGATTAATCCGTCTGACCTAGGGTTACTCTTTGGGCCAGCTGATATGGACAATGCACAATATTCAAGTGACTCAGGATCACCTTCTATTCAGGCTCCTATCCCGCCTCACCTCATGCCTGGAATTGAGGGTCGGGTTGATCAAAGCCTACCCGTAGGAAATGAGGGCGCCGGAATCGTCATCTCAGCCGGGGAGTCCGAAGAGGCTCAGGCGCTCATTGGAAAAGTAGTTGGGTTCTCTGGAGGAGGTACCTACTCCGAATACAAATCTGTACGAGCAAACCAATGCATAGAGATGCCGGAAGGCACAAGCCCTGCGCAAAGTGCTTCTTGCTTCGTAAACCCAATGACAGTTCTAGGTTTTGTCGGCACTATGAGAAGAGAGGGCCACTCGGCTATGGTGCATACGGCAGCGGCCTCAAACCTTGGACAAATGCTTCAGAAAGTCGCCCTTGAAGAGAGTTTCGATCTGGTAAACATTGTGAGAAGCAAAGAACAAGAGGATATACTCCGCAATATAGGAGCCACCTCTGTTTGCAATTCCAGCTCGGAGGATTTTTTACCTCAACTGACTGAAGCATTAGTTACGACAGGGGCAACGCTGGGGTTTGATGCTACCGGCGGCGGAAGACTCGCAAGCGACATATTGGCTTGCATGGAACGAGCGGCAATAAGCCAGGACGGATCCTTTAGCCGATATGGCTCGACCGTGCACAAGCAGGTATACATATACGGCGGACTCGATCGAAACGTTACTACCTTGAACAGAAGCTTCGGAATGGCTTGGGGTATAGGAGGATGGCTTCTCACTCCATATATTCAAATTGCAGGGGCTGAAGAACTTCAGATGATGAGAGAGCGGGTATCAAGCTCAATCACGACCACATTTGCAAGCTCGTACACGAAAGAAGTCTCACTTGCCGATGCGCTCTCAAAAGCTGCAGTAGACGAGTATAGAAAACAAGCTACAGGGCAAAAGTTCTTAATTAATCCAAGTATCTAAAGACTGCGCTCTATCACTCAGTCAAATGCTGCAATGACTTCTTCCTCAAAACGCTGAAATTCATCAGGCGCATTTGGGAGACGACCAAACATAATTTCATCGACTCCCTCATCGATAAACTCGCCTATTCTTTCGATGATATAGCCAGCCGATCCGGCAACTGTGTTTGGCCCAATCATTTCCACGAACTCTTTCGTTTTTGACTGATCGTCGGAAAGCATAGTTGGCATCAGTATTGTTTTCCGAATTTCAGCAGGGTTTCGTCCAAGTTTTTCACAATGCTGTTCCAAAATAGTAATTTTCTCCCGTAGTAGCTCAATCGACATTCCGCGACGCGCGAAGCCGTCCAAATTAAACACATCACCATACATTGCTAATGTTTTCAGAGTGCGCTTCGGACCTGTACCACCAACCATGATCGGGATATGAGGTATTTGATAACTTCCTGGCGAAAGAGGTGCCTGATTAAGCTGGTAATACCGACCCGCAAAGTCTACCGGGTCCGTGCTCGTGAACAATAACCTAATGAGTTTGCATGCTTCCTCTAACCTATCCGAGCGCTCACGCATTGACGGAAAATCCCAGCTGTAGGCTTCATGCTCGCGCTGAAACCAGCCGGCTCCAAGAGCAAGAGTAAACCGGCCATGAGAAATATGATCAATCGTCCCAGCCATCTTGGCGAGAAGAGCCGGATTACGATAGGTATTGCCAAGTACCAGATGCCCTAATTTCAACCTTTCCGTTATCGAAGCGATCCCTGCAAGGGTTGTAAATCCCTCATATGCGGCCAATGATTCACTTGCATCTCCCCGATTTGGAGGCAGGAAATGATCAGCCAAATAGACGCTGTGCCATCTACCTGACTCCATAGTTTCCACGACCGAACGAATATCATCCCAGCTCGTCAAATAACAACTTACTTGAGCTCCAAATTTCATACGAGGCTCCTTTGCACGCATAATCGTTCCTTGTTTACCAAGTGAGAGAAGCATATCGGCTTGTAATCAAGTAGGCCAGTGATGGGCTGCCGATCACCCTAACCAATCGAAGCGAAATAAAAGAAAAAAAGCGTAGGCAAACAGAATCACACCAATTGATCGTGTCACGAAAATCTCACGTTCCCGGAGTTTTTCAAGTACCCGTGAGGCAGAGAGGATCGTCGCAACAGTTATATACCAAAATCCATCAGTACACATCCCCAAAATACCCATCCCCATAAGCGTTAAGTTACTCATAGCCGGTTCAACAAATGGTGAATACATCGTCAGCATCCAAGCCAATATTTTTGGATTAAAAAACGCAACTGAAAAACCCTGGATAAAGGCAGTTCTCGAATTGATCTGCCGTTCATCCTGATAGTCGAGGTCAGAGTTTTGAGACTTCGAAGTAGAGCGTACAAAACTCTGAGCCAAATAGACCAAAATGACGACGCCTGTCACACGCAAAAAAATGTCAATCTCAGGATAATTTTTTAGAGTTACCGCAATACCAGTTGCCGCAAGAAATGCATAGATGCCGAAACCTATCCCGTGACCAATCCCCGTGACAACCCCATATCGACGTCCACCAAATAGGGTATTTCGAACTATCAGGGCCAATGACGGGCCCGGCATGATCGCCCCTAGTATCAGTATTAGGGCAAGCGTAATCCAAGTTTCAAAATTAATAGGATTATTCCAATCATCTAAAATATTAGATGCTTCTGTTATGGTCGGGGAGCCGGGATTTGAACCCGGGACCTCCAGTCCCCCAGACTGGCGCGCTGCCAGACTGCGCCACACCCCGTAAACAGATCTTGAATGCTATCACTTGTAATTCAACAAAACTATAAGTATAAAAACAACCAGAAAATCGACACACTGAAGATAATCAAAGGCGCGAGCCATTTTAGGCTCAACTCACGAAATTTTTTTGCAATCAGTGCAGCAGCCACAGAGCTAAGACAACTAAAAATAAGAAAAAGCAAAAAACCTACTTCAATTGAGGAAAGAGGCAAAAAAACTCTGAAAATGCTAATCTCACCCACCAATAATCCCACCAAAATACTCGCCACCAAAATACTCTTCTGCCTTCTAAATTGAACTTGTAAAAATATTCCCGTGTAAGAGAAACTCACGAAACCCGCAACAAGTACCGCTTTTGTACCTTCCATCTCTGAGACTCCCCAAAAAAGAAAAAGAGTTAAGGCACTGAGAGATGCGCCCAAAAGATATAAGACTTGTGCGCCAGAGCCCTCGTAGCTTGGATCCGGGGCGACTCGAAAAAGTAGCCAAACGGACACACTCAGAATTAAGGCAGAAATCAAGATCCATAAGAATGTATGACTTCCATCGAAAAAATATCCTGATGCCCATGACAAACTGACTAGCATTAAGAGTGGCAAAAAGGACCAGTAGAGAGCATCTAAAGAGCTTGATCTTGCATCCGGTAAAAGTCGACTTATCGTCGACGATATTGCCACCAAAAAAAATACGGACGTGCCACCAATAATGAGCCCCGGCGAATACGGTGAATAAACAAAGAAGTATAGTGCTATCAGCGATACAAAGCCCAAAAGCAAACTTATAAGAACCTGCTCGTTCAATAATTTTCTGGGAAAGTAATCCTTGTCAAATAGAGCCATAGGTGCGATCTCAGTTGAATACTAATCCTCGGCAAATATCGGCTCTTCCAGTCCGAATATTTCAGCAGCGTTATTCCACCTAATCCGACTAGATTGATCATCATCTAAATCGACAGTTTTAAAGATCGATTCAAGGTTATCCACATGTGACTGAATTTCATCATTGCCACAGTCAGAACCCCAGACCAATTTTTCAACGCCTATCTCTTGCCCGATCAAGTTTCTTTCTATCGCATGACGTTCTATCGTGTCACCACCTGACATATCAAAAAACACATTGGGACGCCATCTTGCCACAGACGCCGACTCGTCATAATTACCTGTACCACCTAGATGAGCGCCTATTAAACGCAAATCTGGGAAAGTATTCGCAATCGTATCCATATGAAATGGTCGCATCCTCGTCGCAGACGCATTTCTTCCAAAACTAAGTATCTGCTCCTTAATACGACGTTCCTGCATGCTTTTATAGGTTTTAGCCGCATTCGCATCCCGCCTTGGATGAGTAATTGCGTAATCAATCGGCCCTCCGATCACTCCCATATGAAGGAGAACTGGCATACCTAGCCGCTCGGCCATCTCATAAACTGAAAAGTACTTTAAATCATCGTACGCACGCCGAACACCTATCATTTTCAAGCCCACATAACCCATATCAAATAGTTGTTGAACAGAGCGACCATCTATATCTTCAGGATCAACCACGGCAGATGGTAGAAATAAGTCCTCGTGGCGTCGGGAAAAGGTAATTGACTCTTCATAACCAAGGCCAAATCTGCCACCACACAAGAGACTGGCCTTCACAACTCCAGCACTGCGAAGCGCATCAGCTCTCTCATCAATAGCCTTCTCGTTATCCTGTGCATCTGGATCTTGCCAGTTACGAGGAAAATGACAATGTACATCAAAAATAGGCTCTGACATCGGTTTTACCTTTCTGCTGAATAAGTTCTATTGAAATCGTACAGCAACTTTGAACTAAAGCCTTCTGGATGTGCCATAAAACTCGATATTGAAACCAAGTGATTGCCAGAAATTCAAAGCAGATTCATTACTATACAAAATCTCTGCTTCTACCTCCACTGCTCCGTATGAACGTAATTTACTCATGACAATTGATACAGCCTT
Source organism: uncultured Chloroflexota bacterium (assembly GCA_913051185.1). Classification (GTDB taxonomy): domain Bacteria; phylum Chloroflexota; class Dehalococcoidia; order UBA2979; family UBA2979; genus UBA2979. The sequence continues at coordinate 10,806 of CAJXBM010000009.1, forward strand.
GGTTCCAATACCTCGACGCCTCGCAGATTCAAAAATGTAAAAATCTGAAATTGATCCAATCAGGATTGACTCGTCTGGCCAGTCGGAAAAACAACGAGTCATAACAAAACCAACTCGCAATTTCTCTTCCAATATCCAAAAAAGTTCTCTGTCCAAGCCATTACCTAGCTCGTCCGTGACGGCTTCACGATACGCCGTTATTTCTTTGTGATGGCTTATAACCTTGTGGGGCTCAAGCTCGGCAGAATATCTGTAATACTCAGTGAAAAAATCTTCGTAGTCCGTGGGATTAATAGGTACCAAAGCTATTTTCTCAGTTTTATTTGACATAGTCTTGACCTTCATAAATCTCAGCAAGTGTCGACACGCACAAAACGTCATCCGTCAGATTTTTTGAGGTTCGGTTAATGAGCACAGCATCGATACCAACTGAGTTAGCTCCTCTGAAGTCGTCTCCAATTGAATCACCGATCATAACCACTTCTTTTGATTCCAGATCTAGCTCATTCAGTGCTCTATCAAAAATTAAAGGATGTGGTTTTCGCACTCCCACCCGAGCGCTTGTAATTATCGCCTTGAAATATTTGGCGATCCCTAAATAACTAAGAACGTCCGGCAATACCCAATCGTGGTTAGACACAACTGCCAAATCAATACTACGTTCTGCACAGAATGAGAGAAATTCGATCGTGTCAGGATAAAGTTCGTAGAGAGAAAGATTTGATTCAGCTTCTGAAATGCTCTTAGCCGCTGAGCGAAGAATCTCTTCGTCAAAATATTTGACCGAATCTAATGCTCCTCTTAACCGCGAAAATGCAATCTCACATCTAAGATTCCTATATGAGATCTCGCTCCTTGACTCATCAAAATGTTCAATCCCTCGTTCAGTTTGCCAAGGCAACCATGTATCAATCAGTGGTGTATTCATCATCGCTTCGGTTAATTCAGTTGGAGAGAGAGCTATCCCAGCCGAAGCTGCAATCTGGCTATACATCTCCAAATGAGGGATTCGCATGAACCCAAGAGTCTTATCAAAGTCAATCAATATTCCTTTAATATTTGAATTCAACATCTAACAAACACCGTTCTCATGCTCAGTTTAGGTCACGAGGACACGAAGCAAACTCTCGATATCCTTGAGATCTCCGTCATTCAAATCCTGCGACTCGATTTCCATTTGGAGATGCCCAACCTTTGAACTTCTCGGCAAATCCTTAGATAATTGTCGACCTGAAAAAGGCGCTTGAGGATCTGACTCGAGTACGGTCTTACCTTCACCGTAGGTGATTGCCGTTAACTTCGCTGCATATGCCATCAAACGTATCCTAATCAGCAAAAAATATGTTGTCAGTCTTTCAGGTATCATCCCATAACGATCGCGGATTTCTCGTTCAAGTTCATCTAATGTGACTAGCGATGTGACCATAGAAATTCTCATGTAAAGACTCAGTCTCTCGTCAATATCAGGGATGAATGAGTCTGGGATATCTCCGCTGGTCGGAAGGTTAATCTTAATCGCACGCAAAGCCTCTTGCCTCTGCCGAATTTCTCGCAGTTCTAACTTCCCGCCTTCAAGATCGGCCTTGAGTCGTTCAACCGCTTCAGCAAGCATATCCATATACAAATCAAGTCCGATCGCAGCTATGTGACCACTCTGTTGGCTACCTAATAAGTTCCCTGCACCTCTAATTTCCAGATCTCGCTGAGCAACGCGCAGCCCGGACCCTAGCTCAGATGACTCAAAAATTGCGGTGAGCCTTTGCTGCTGGATATCCGTCATTACCCCGTGATGAAACAAATATGCATACGCTTGTTGATCTGAGCGTCCAACTCGTCCTCGAAGCTGGTAAAGCTGAGAGAGTCCAAGACTCTGAGCGCGATCGATGAGAATTGTATTAACGTTAGGAATATCTAAACCAGACTCGATAATCGTCGTACTAATTAACACATCAGCGTTCAAATCAATAAATTCTTTCATCACCGACTCGAGATGCCATTTCGGCATTTGTCCATGCCCGACCAGAATCCGCGCCTCTGGCACAAGATTACGAATTTCTTCAGCGAAAGTGTCGATGGTCTTGACTCGATTATGAACCAAATAAACTTGACCTCCGCGAGCAAGTTCTCGCCGAATAGCTGTTTGTAAAATCTCGGTGTCCCAACCGAGTACATATGTCTGTATCGACTGCCTACCTAATGGAGCTGACTCTACTCTAGACATATCTCTAATCCCGGCCAGTGCCATATGGAGGGTTCGTGGAATCGGAGTTGCAGACAGTGTCAAAACGTCAACTTCAAAACGAATCTCCTTCAATCTGTCTTTATGTGTAACTCCAAATCGCTGTTCTTCGTCAATAATCGCCAACCCAAGATTGCTGAAATCCACGCCACGCACCCGCACGGGTTTCTCTGAATTCAACACAGAAACATTAGAATCTTGCTTGCCTTCTTTTTCATTGATTTCATTGGCGACATGTGGGTCAACCACCAGCGAGCTATGCTCCAATATTCGGTGCGTGCCAATCAAAATATCGATCTCACCTGCTTTTACCTTTGAAGCAATTTGCCCAGCTTCTTTAGCCGTCCGGAAGCCAGACAACATTTCGATATGCACCGGGAATCCAGCCATTCTCTCTTTAAATGAATTAAAATGTTGTTGAGCTAGTACGGTAGTCGGGCACAAAAGAACAACTTGGAACCCATCCATTACCGCCTTGAAGGCCGCTCGAATTGCGATCTCCGTTTTGCCAAACCCAACGTCACCACAAATTAAACGATCCATGGGTTTAGGTGTTTCCATATCGTTTTTTACCGCGGCTATCGCCTCAAGCTGATCAACTGTTTCAACATAAGGGAATGCACCCTCCAGTTCCTGCTGCCACTCGCCGTCGGGTGAAAATGCATGACCTGGCTTTACTGATCGCGCTGCATAAAGACTTAAATACTGTCCCGCAACAACCTCAACTGCGTTCCTTGCCCGTACTCTAGTTTTATTCCACTCGCCAGTTCCTAAATGAGTAAGGCGTGGTGCTCGGGCTGTCGGGCCAACATATTTCGAGAGTTGTAACGGACGGTCTATTGGTAAAAATAACTTACCATCATCGGCAAATCGCATCTCTAAATAATCACGTTCGACTCGATCTACCGTGCGCTTAATTATTCCTATAAATCGTGCCACGCCAAACTCAGCGATCACAACATATTCACCTGGTGAAATTCCATCCAGAGAGTAGTGTGCTGCATCCGTTTGCTTAACCGCAGGAATAGCACCGTGCCTAATCCCTAGAATTTCCCTATCGGTCTGAAACATCAATTCCCCGTCACCTAGTTGTTTGGACCAGCCCTCTGACGCAGATCCCTGGATAAGGCGGGCTTCGGAAATCTCAAGCTTATCTTGCAATACAGATTCAACTTCCAAAGAGATATTTTCTAGCTCTAACTCCTCCTTCAATCGCTGAGCTTGAGTAGTCATTGAAACAACTCTATCTCCTCGCACCAGACGTCTATTAATGTTCTTAGCTACGGCAGGAAGTCGTCCATTGAATGGCTCCAACGACTGAAAATCAAGATGCAATTGGTTCCTATCTGAACCGCTCAACCAAGGGTCGAACTCAACTCTATTTGGATAATTCCAAATAGCTGCCAATAAAGATTCGGATGTGACATGGGGTAGTGGAATTTGATTAGTTAATTCCCCGGAGACGGTCAGCGTATTCCTACGCTGACTAGCATTTTCATCCAGTGCAATAAGCTGAGTCTGTAAGTCATCACGAAGCTCCGCGAAGATTATTGTGGACGAATCAAGGTGATCCAATAGCGTTGAACTCAAAATCAATGGTCCATATCGGGCCGGACTAGAGAGAATTCCTGATCGCAAAAGAGCTTGGTCTTCTTGCGTTCTGAGATCTTCTACACCTGAAATTTTATCCGCGATCGCCCGCATTGCCGCTGGTGAGGAGAACCACTCAGAGCTCGGCGGAAGATAGACCTCCTGCATCTCCTCTTTAGACCTCTGATCCGTCAATGAGAATTCTCTAATCGAATCTATTGAATCACCAAAAAATTCGATACGGGTCGGATTAATTGCAGTCGGCGTGTAAACATCTACGATACCTCCCCTTCGCGAGTAGTCTCCGGGTTTTTCAACCAGAGAGTTGAGTTGATAACCTGAAGAAGAGAGGCTGGTAAGTAGGTTCGATAGGTCAACTTGGTCACCACACCTCAAAAGCCCCGGGCCCCTGAGTAAATCCTGTGAGCTAAGAGTTCGTTCGGCGAGAGCTGCAATACTAGTGACTACTATCTTTGGATGATCGGTATCGGCAAGAGAAATAAGCGTAGAAATCCGCTCAATTGAAGCACGCGTCGTCACTCCTTCCCGAGAATATGGAATCTGATTACGAGCTGGAAATCTTAAGACGCTACTTGGTGCAGTCCATAAGCTCAGCTCTGCCGCAAATTGCTGGGCATCTCGTTCCGTTGGTGTAATCCATACAGCTGAGGATTGCAGGATTCGACCTAATACTGAAATGATGGCGGGCTTAGCAGACTTTAGAACATTGAGTCGCACAGCTTGATGCCCTCTAAGGTATTCAGCTACTGATTGGATGTCGGGGGCGGCGGCTATATGAGTGACTAAAGGCTCGAGCACAGCAAGCTCGAGCGAATGACTTATTTGAGATGAATCAGTAGATTTCATTTTTACCTAATAAGAAATTGCGCTACTACGTGTTTTTAACTATCAAATATCGCTATGTGCCTGAATTTAAAAAATTCATTGCTGATTCGTTGCTATCGGTAATAGAGATTTTCACCGCAGATACTATCTGTGACATTACAACAGAAAGCTGTTCTAAATCAGATGCATGAGGTCGTGACAATACCCAGTTAGCAATTTCATCTGACCCATAAACAGGTTGACTATTTTCACCGATTGGTCGACCAACACCCACGCGGATGCGTGGCACATGTTGAGTTCCTAGAACATTTATGATGGACTTGAGACCACGGTTACCACCATTGCCACCAGTCAATCGCATCCGCACCTCACCAGCCCGAAGATCAATATCATCACAAATCACGACTACTTCTGAGGCCTTAATACCCTGCTTCTTAATCTTCTTACCTAGTCCAATCCCTGTTTCGTTGTAGAAACTGGTTGGGTAGGCTAGCAATATCTTGGCGCCATTGATATCTATTTCTCTAAAAGCAGACTCTGAGGATTTCTTGCGATCCGTGGCTAAACCATAAGCGATCGCTAGTTCATCTAGACAACTGACTCCTATATTGTGGCGCGTACCAACGTATTTAGTTCCGGGGTTGCCAAGTCCACAGATTAATCGAGGACGTGCTTCACCAACGGCATTTATATCATCGTGAGCTTGAGCTGGCTGAGGTGCCATAATTTTCTTTCGAAAATTAGCAAACTGATTGCGAAAGGGAGTCACTACGTCATCCTTATTATTACTGCATCCATCGTCGTCATATAAAGATCCTGCCTCCCTAGCCAAAGTTGTGCAACCCAGTAAGCGCGGTAAGATGTTGTCTATGAACTTGAACACGCTGGATTCGTGGCAAAACAAAAAGATTACTGTGCTAGCCGGTGGTGTCGGAGCTGCTCGTTTCTTATACGGTCTTCAAAGTATACATCCGCCTGATCTAATCACCGCAATATGTAATGTCGGTGACGATCTGTCATGGAACGGTCTGCATATCTGTCCAGATATAGATACTTTGATTTATACGCTAGCTGAGGTTGAAGGCGATTTTGGATGGGGGATTCAAAATGACTCGCAACACACTCTTGACGAACTTGAAACACTCGGTGAAGAAAGGTGGTTTCAGATTGGTAATAAAGATCTAGCCACACATTTGATTCGTAATCGTATTTTACAAACGGGAGGCACCCTCGCTGAAGCTACACAGGTGCTTACTGAAGCAAGAAATCTCAAGACCCGAATCATTCCTGCAACTAATGACCCACACCCTACTTTTGTCATCACCGATGAAGAACGACTGTCGTTCCAACAATATTTCGTTGAACGCCGCGGGGAACCACGAGTTTCCAATTTTGAATTTCCCAACATCACACAAGTAAGCCCGGCACCCGGAGTGATAGATGCGATCAAAAACGCCGACTATTTGTTCTTTGCACCCAGCAATCCATTTGTTTCAATCGATCCGATTATTCAAATTCCTACCGTGCGTGATTCAATTCTTGAAAGCCAAGCACTGCGAGTGGGAATTTCTCCTATAGTGGGAGGTAAAGCGATTAAGGGTCCAGCCGCTGCAATGCTTGAGTCTCTCGGGCATGAAGTCTCAGCTTATGGTGTCGCACGAATATACGAAGACCTAATTGATTTGTTTATATATGATGAAATTGACAGCCAATTAGCTAGCAAAATGGATTCTCTTTCAATCAAGACACGTTATTGCGACACAATGATGGTTAATAGAAAGGCTCGTATAACAGTGGCTTCACATATAAAAGAATTAATAACTAATCACAAGAACGAGAACACATGAACAATACTAAAAAGTACGACACTGCGGTCGTCGTTGCTGTTCAATCAACAGCCAACGCCAAGTCTCGGTTGAGCTCAGGACTGAGTGTTTTCCACCGAAGAAACTTAGTCACGGCAATGCTTGAAGATCTCCTAACTACCATCAGAGAGGTTCATGATGGCCCCTTAGTGATCGTGACCGAATCATCCGAATATAACGAAATTGGCAAAAGATACGGATCAAATATAGTTTTCGACGATGGTAAAGGCTTTAAAGGAGCAGCAGAGACCGCGATCTCACACATAGCAAATAATGATTTAAGTGATTCAATTCTTATACTGCCCGGAGATTTACCTCAGGCACAAAGTTCCGATTTAAGCATTATTCTTAATACTCTCAGGTCGGCCCAGTCAGATGTCGTCTTGCTATCGGCGTCTGAAGACGGCGGCACGACGGCACTAGGTGTCAAACCTTATACAATGTTCGCCCCTCAGTTCGGTGCAGATTCAGCCAACAAGCATCGAGACGAAGCCAATCGAAATGCAATGGAGCTTGTTGAACTTTCGCTTGAGTCCTTCAGGATCGATGTCGACACAATCGATGATTTGATACGAATAGAAAATACTGTAGGCCAACAGACAAGAAGAGCTTTGTCACAAATAGCATTCGAGAACACCATCTCAACAAGACGATCTTTCAGAGGGATTATTGGACCTCCACTCGCAAAGAGTGATATCGAAGAACTTGTCTCGCTAGCCATGACAGCACCGGCACCGCACCATACTACCCCGTGGCGATTCGTCGTGATCAATTCAGACAAGAGACTTGACCTGGCAGAAAGCATGGGACTTAGGTGGAAAAAAGACCTACAAAAAGATGGCACGCCTAACGACGTAATTGAAAAAGCGCTAGAGAACTCTAAGCAGCGAATCCTGACTGCACCAACTCTACTATTGGGCTGCCTCGTAAAAGATGGATTAAATATATACACAGATACGGCACGTGCAGTAGCAGAATGGGGGTTGGCACAGCACTCGTTCGGATCAGCACTAGAAAACTTGCTGCTTGCGGCGCACAACAGAGACTATGGGGCGTATTGGATATCTGCCCCGCTTTACGCACAAGAAACTGTAATAAATGCTTTAGACTTAGACACTAATTGGCAACCTCAGGCTTTTGTTGCAATAGGTCATAAGACACCCGATTACAGACCGTTCGACCGGCCACCGCCAGACATCACAAATAATCTTATATGGCGCTAACTAATCCATTCTTTAATCGTCGAAATTCGATGATTATTTGCAGTAGTCGCGAGAGTACTCTGTTGATTATTGAAAGCATGTGGACCACCGGGATAAACAGCTAAATCGGATGCATTACCAGCTGCTACCCATCTCGCATGCATAAACAACGAGTCGTCTAGCAGAGGATCGAGAGTTCCTACCGTGAATAAAGCTGGGGGCATATCGTATAGATCTGCATAGAGTGGGGAAATGTCAGGGTCACGCCGATCTTCGTTATTCTGGAGAAACGAATCGTAAAACCAATTCATTATTTTTTCGTCTATCACCAAGCTATTCTTACCTATGCTTGATTGGCTCGGACTTCCTCCTGAAAGCTCGTATGCACCATATACCAAATCAGCTCCTCGCCATTCGCTAAACCCATGCCGATCGCGCAAGCGTAACAAAGTCACAGCTGCCAAGTGACCACCGGCAGATCCGCCTCCTATCACTAAATTTGATGTCCCGAACTCAGAAGATGCATGCTCAATTAACCAGAGTGCGGCAGCTTCGCAATCGTCAGGACCTGACGGATAAGGATGTTCTGGCGCCAATCTATATTCCACCGACACCACCGCTACACAAGATTGTTCCGCAATATCCCAAAGAGCTTGGTCTTGCATTTTTGAATTACCCAGCACCCAACCACCACCGTGAATCCAAAGCAAAACCCCATTGATGACATCAGGCCTAAAAATGCGCAAACCCACGGGGCCTGAGTCACCTAGACCCGGGCACACTGCCTCAACTGCAATATCCGTTAGGTATACTGGCATTCCCGCGCGGCCAAGACCTGACTCTCGGCGACGGCGAGTCTCCGCTGCCCCAATCTCATATACACGTGGTTCATTGGCTAATTCCATCGCGAGTTTCTCGTTCAACTGCTGCTGCTCAGTTGTAATACTTGACTCAAGAAATATGTTCGGTTCAAACATTGCAAAACCTCATTTCGTTTAGTGATATGCAGTATAGTAGAGCGCAGCAAGACTGCTAGAACTCCGTTAGGCACTTGATGGCCGAATGAGCGTTAAGGCGGTAAGCTATGATTCAGATTTACACAAACTCATGAACGGGTGAATACCGTATTTTCACTCTGAGAGGAGATATTTATGCAGGCAGTTAATTATGCCCGAGCAACTGACGTGGATGACGCAGTCCGTCTTCTGATAGAAGGCGGAGAAAATGCGCGAGTCTTGGCTGGTGGTACTGACTTAATTGTTCAGGCGCGAGAACGAAAAAGAAATGTTGATTTATTAGTAGATGTAAAGCATGTTGAAGAATTTATGGTGCTGGAGTTTGACACAAATACTGGGCTCAAAGTGGGCGCAGCAACGCCGCTATATCAAGTATATGGAGATAATAATGTCAAGATTCACTATCCTGCCATCGTAGATGCCTCCACAGTTATCGGCGGAAAAGCCATCCAAGGACGAGCAAGTCTAGGGGGAAATCTCGGGAATTCTTCTCCTGCTGGAGACTCGCTTCCCGCCATGATTGTCTTGGGTGGTGTCGCTACGTTAGCCGGACCCAATGGAAGACGAGAGGTGCCAGTTGGCGAATTCTTCACTGGACCAGGCCGAAATGTCATGGAAACTGGGGAATTAATTGTGTATATCAGCTTTCCACCCGTAGGTGCCGGTGAAGGTGCAGCCTGGGAACGATTTATACCTAGAAATGAAATGGATATTGCAGTTGCAAGTGCCGGAGCGTGGGTAAAGATTGAAGGCGGATCCGTCACTGATGCTCGAATAGCATTGGGAGCGGTAGCAGCTACTCCTTTGGTTGCAAACGATGCGGCTGAAGCACTTATCGGGCGGCCTTTAACTGATGAGAGTATTGCAGCGGCTGGCGATGCAGCAAGTGAAATTGCTAGTCCGATCACTGATATGCGTGGCAGCATAAAACAACGCAAACATCTTGCTAAGGTACTTACGGAACGAACAATCCGCATGGCGGCAGACCGCATTAGATAGATTCACTGAAACTTTAAAAATAGACATTTATAGAGAATTGAATTAGGAGATAGTCAAAATGATTCCTGAACCCAAGGTAGTGAACACAATAATAAACGGTGATTCAAAGCAAATTCTGATATCTGAGAGAGATTCATTGCTTGAGGCGCTTCGAGATCGCATCGGTATGACGGGCGCGAAAGAAGGATGCAATAACGGAAATTGCGGTGCCTGTGCTGTCATAATGGATGGAAGACTCGTAAACTCATGCTGTGTGATGGCAGCAGAAATAGAAGGTGCCGAAATCATGACTGTTGAGGGACTTGCTTCGAGAGATGAATTGCATCCATTACAGACTGAATTCCTCGACAATGCAGCCCTACAATGTGGTATATGTACCCCTGGTTTTCTAATGTCTTCGTATGCATTACTTCAGGAAAATCCAAATCCCACAGAAGAAGAAACCCGCTTCTGGCTTGCTGGAAATTTATGTCGATGCACTGGTTATGACAAAATTATCGATTCAGTACTGACCGTGGCCAAGGGCTAAACAAAAAATATAGTTAATTGGAGAATTAAGCATTATGGTAGCTACAGAAAAGCCTCAATATAAAGTCATTGGCACCCGGCCTCGCCGACCAGATGGTGTCGATAAGGTAACTGGGCGCGCACAATACGGTGCGGACATCAAACTAGAGGGGCTGCTCTACGGAGCTGTTCTCCGAAGTCCACATGCACATGCTCTGATTAAAAGTATTGATACATCCAAAGCGGAAGCCCTAAACGGTGTGCACGCGGTAATTACAAATGCGGATCTCGTCGGTTCTGGTCAAACGTTCCAACCGACGACGGCCGAAGCAATCGAATCAGGTACATATTGGCAAGCACTCGAACCGGGTAAAGCAAGCCCACGATGGGCGGCGGAAAACATTCTTGCTGGGCCCAAAGTTCTCTACCACGGCCATGCCATTGCAGCTGTGGCAGCCGATGACGTCCATATTGCTCAAGACGCTTTGGAACTAATTGATGTTGAATATGAAATACTACCGCACGTAGTAGATGTTCAAGATGCGATGCTCGATGGTGCTCCTATCTTACACCCGCAATTACGAACAGGAGTTCGAGCCGCTGGAGTTGACACGCGATCCGACATTGAAACTAATCTTGCCAGTCACATGCGTTTAGAAAGCGGTGATATCGAAAAAGGGTTTGCTGCTGCTGACTTAACGATCGAACGTGAGTTCACTAGTTCCCAGTTTCACCAAGGATATCTAGAACCTCAGAATGCCACGGCCTTCTGGAGCCATGATGGCCGAGTGAATATCTGGACTTCAACACAAGGATCTTTCATGGCAAGAGATGCTACTGCTGACGTACTTGGCGTACCTGTGGCTTCAGTTAAGGTCACTCCGATGGAGATTGGTGGTGGATTCGGTGGAAAAATACCGATCTATCTTGAACCAATGGCCGCTGTGTTGTCTAAGAAAAGCTCGCGTCCGGTGAAAATGTGGATGGACCGGGAAGCTGTGTTTCAGGCAACTGGGCCAACTGCCTCTTCCTACAGCAAAGTAAAAATTGGTGTAACGAATGACGGCAAAATTACCGCCGCTGAATGCCTCTTCGCCATGGGTGCTGGTGGATTCCCAGGCTCCCCAGTGGGAGCTGGAGTTCAGTGCGCATTAGCACCTTATAAAATTGACAATCAAGTGATTGATGGACTTGATGTCGTATTAAATACTCCGAAAACTGCTGCATACAGGGCCCCAGGTGCGCCTGCTACCGAGTATGCTGTGGAATCTGTCATGGATGAAATAGCAGAGCAATTAGACATGGATCCAATTGACCTCAGACTAGTAAACGTAGCTGAAGAAGGTGTGAGGAATTCTTCAGGTACCCCTTGGCCAAAGATAGGCGCTAAAGAAGTACTCGAAGCTATGAAAAGTCACCCCCATTATCTCTCCGAGATTCAAGGAGAAGATGTCGGTCGAGGCATCGCGATCGGATTCTGGTTTAATGGTGGGATGGAATCATCTTCATCTGCCCGAGTCAATAAAGACGGATCAATCGCACTAATTCTCGGCTCGGTCGACATCGGAGGAAGCCGAGCTTCAATTTCGATGCAGCTAGCTGAAACACTTGGTGTAACTTATGAACAGATTGCACCCCAAGTTACTGATACTGACTCTGTGGGATATACCGCGGTCACTGGTGGTTCTAGAACTACCTTCGCTGGTGGATGGGTCGCCTACGAACTTGGTCAAACGATTAAAGCTGAAATGATTAGTCGAGCTGCGAAAATCTGGGACATTAATGCAGACGATATAACCTATACCGATGAGGGAACTGTTGTTGGACCAGACGATGCAGAGGGAAATAAACGAGTATTTTCCTTCAACGAGCTTGCCGGTAAGCTCCAGGCAACTGGCGGCCTGATAGCAGTTTCGGCATCCTCTTCACACACTACTCAAGGAGCGGCTTACGGCGGTCACATTGTTGACTTGAAAGTAGATCGCGATACTGGTAAAACTGAAATCCTCAGATACACTGCCGTGCAAGATGTAGGAACAGCGATACACCCTGACTATGTCGAAGGTCAGATTCAGGGAGGGATTGCTCAAGGGGTTGGAATGGCACTGAACGAGGAGTATTACTACGACGGTGAGGGACACCTTATGAATGGATCGTTCCTTGACTACCGCGTCCCGGTTGCTAACGACCTCCCGATGCTTGATGTAGAGATGGTTGAAGTACCTAACCCAGGCCATCCCTTCGGTGTGAGAGGAGTAGGAGAAGTGCCAATCGTGCCACCTCAGCCTACGATTAGAAATGCTGTCTATGACGCCATTGGTGTGCGTTTTTACCATACACCTATGTCGCCACGACGTGTGCTAGACGAACTGCTCTAGTTACACCGGCATTAATACCAAAATGAGTGCAGATGCTGATAAATCAGTCACTGTATTTTTGCCTGCTCACATGCGTGAGCAGGCAAAAAATACAGCTGAAGTGCATACTGCGCCCGGCAGTCTAATGGATGTAATTATGGAAGTTGCGAATCAATTTCCTGACTTAAAAGAAGATCTCCTAAGGGGAATTCAAGAGCGAGAAATTGCAATCGCGATTGACGAAATGATCACTGAAAATGACCCCACGACTAGAGTCGATCCTGGAGCTGAAATTCGTCTTCTCCCAGCAATCGCTGGAGGCAATAAGTAGGCCTAATTTTTTTTAATCTCGGGTATTACTTCGGCTGCAAACGCATGCAATGCCTCCCAGTCAACCGGCGGTCGAATCGCGATAGAAACACGCTGCGCTCCGGCCTCCTGGAAGTACTTTATCCGCTCGATAGCCTGCTGGGGTCCACCGGAAATAGTCCCTCCTCGCTGTTCTGGTCTTGACCCAAATAATGCGGTGCGCTCCTTTTCGATCCGAACACCGTCAGCTTCTGTAGCACCCATGTGCATGTGTAGGTTGATGGAGCGTTCAATTTCCTCAGGATTGCGTTGTTCGCGGTCACACCACATATCAAGTACACCCGAAAGTCGCTCGAATTCTTCCAGGTGAATATAAGGCACGTTCCAACCTTGGGCATACTTAGCAGCTATGCGGAGAGTACGCTTTTCTCCACGCCCACCGACAACCAGCGGAATCGGATTTTGATGTGGTGGTGGGCGCAATGCCACGTCATCAACTTTGTAATATTCACCCGAAAAAGTTGTTCGTTCTTCAGTAAACATTCCCTGGATAATCTTAATTCCCTCTTCAAGCCGATCTAATCTTTCTTTCACAGAGGGAAATTCATAGCCGAACGCCTCATGCTCCTGAGCGTGCCAGCCGGCACCTAAACCTAGTTCGATACGTCCATGACTAAGATGATCAATCGTAGCAATTGACTTTGCAAGAAGAGCCGGGTTTCGATAGTTCATACAAAACACATGCGTGCCCAAACGCACATTCTCGGTCTCTACAGCCATCGCTCCAAGCAGGGCGACTGCCTCGTATGTATCGCTCATCCCATCTATCGGAGGAGCTTCGTAAAAATGATCCCAACACGACAAGAAATCAAATCGGTTCTCGTCAGCGAATTTCCATAGTTTTCTCAAGTCGTCCGCTGAAATATCTTGTTGCCCGGCATGAAGGCCAATTTTTAGCATGTAAACCTCTTTTCAAACCAATGAATCTTTCAGGAGACGGCCAATTCAGACATCATTTGTGCAACTTCCTCATGGGTGTATCCAAGTAGTTCGGTCAATACTGCCATTGTATCTTCGCCCAGCAATGGCGCACCTCGATCCATCCTCCAACGCGCGCCAGAAAATGACACAGGATATCCCTCATACTTGTGCACGCCAATTTCCGCGTGTGGTGCCTCACGATAAAATTCTCTCTCAGCCAACTGCTCATCGCGCACCATTTTATCGTCAGTTCGTTGACATACCCCAGCCGGAACACCTTGCTCCTGCAACGCATACATTAGTTCAAAGCAATCCCTGGTTCGCGTGTATTTCTCAATAAGTGATTCAAGATCCTCTTCGTATTCGACCCGGAGATCATTATCAACAAAACGTTGATCATTCAATAATTCAGGAGCGTCAAGAACGTTGCACAGCGCTTCCCAGTGGTCCTGTTCATCTACAGTAATCGCAATCCAACGATCATCATTATGCTCTGGTTGAGACGTCGGTGCTCGCTCGTCAGCTGCACATCTAAACACTCCATGTGGAGCAATGGCTGGCCATTTCGAGCGATTCCCTACCCTCACATACTCACGGCCATTCACCTGATAATCAAGAACCGGCACGCCCGTGAGTACCATGCCAGTTTCAATTTGGGACATGTCGACGAACTGCGCCTCACCAGTCTGTTTCCTGTGCCAAAGCGCCATCAGCATCGCGATCGCACCGTAAAACCCAGCAGTATGGTCTAAATACGAATATCCCCAGCCAGCAGGGGGCATATCTGGTAAGCCTGACATATACGTGTTGCCGGATACAGCTTGAGCTGTAGGGCCCCAAGTCACGTAAGAGGCGTCTCGGCCCACGTGACCATACCCTGAACAGGAGACATAAATAATATTGGGATTAAGTTCCTGCAGTCGCTCCCAAGAAAATCCCATCCGTGCAAAAGCACCAGCGCTGAAATTCTCAATCACAATGTCTGAATTCTGAATTAGTTTTTCTACAGCCGCTCGCCCATCCGGATGATTCAAATTTGCCTGAATCCCTCTTTTATTTCTGTTAAAGTCACTATGGAATCCACTTCCGTTATAAGTAGGTCGCTCAGGATTAACCTGTAGTCCGAGTCGAATAGAATCCAAGTGTGACTCATTTTCAACCTTGACAACGTCAGCACCTAAGTCCGCCATAATACGAGTCGCCTGAGGCCCAGCAATAATCCAACTAAAGTCGCACACCCGCACGCCATCAAGTGGTAGTGGCAAAGAATTATCATCCATAATGTCCTCCTCCTGCAGGGTATCATTTTGATTTATGTAAAGGTACCTACCTCAACGTCTGCGAATTACTCCTTCGCCAAAGTCCCGAATTAAATCTTTGGCGGATTCACGATCCACCGCTGAGAGCGCCACATTATTCACTCCAATCGATTCCAATTGATCAAGTCGGTCATTCACTTGTGCTGGAGTTCCCGTAAGAGTTCGTGCGACCATTTCTGATGACACAAAACGTTCTTCACCAGGCTTCAAGTACACAAAATGTCCTTCGTGTACGTCTAAATAGCGCCTATCTTCTGGTGTCGGATTGCTACGTTTAGCACCATACTCCTTAATATACTGGTTATACTCACCAGCCAAATCAGGATTATCCATCCCAAGATTCGATCCAGGCCCATACGACTTTTCCCACATCGCATGTACACCGGGGGTCAAAGTCGGGCCAATATTTCTAATTACTCGCTCGCTCGACAAAGATTCACCTTCACGCAATACACAAGCCGAAGTCAAAGCAACTACATATGGCCTAAAACCTTGTCCACCAGCGTGATCAAACGTGTTCCCCGCAGCCTCAGCCGCTTCCGCCACTTTCGGGAGGCCGCGCGGGACTCCAGCGCCACCACCGGTAGTAATCCAACCGTCAGAAATCTCTCCAACAATTCGCTGGCCGCGCGGTCCGTTAGCCGCCAACATAACATCTATCGGATCTTCTATATTGAAAAAATCACTCTGGCCAGAATTGGACTTCGAATGAATCAATCGAATCCATCTTTCGTGTTCGCCTTCACGAAATAACACATCCTCACCTGCTAAAAGTCCTTTCACCTGAGAACAGTATTCCGCAAATTCATTCATTTTGAGTGCTGGAAGTCCCATCGTATTTCGCCCCGTATAACCAGTACCTAGACCAACAATCACCCTGCCAGGTGCAAGTTTATTAATTGAAGCCGCGGCAGCAGCTGTCACCGGAGATAATCTATTACTAGGTATGGCCACAAGGGTCCCTAGCTTTATTCGCGACGTATTATGAGCTGCCAGAGCCATCGTGGCCCAAACGTCTGAATAAATGAGTTGAGAGTCATAAAACCAAGCGTGTGTAAATCCAGCCTCCTCCGCGGCTACAACCTCTTTCCAGCTATCTATATAAGAAGGAATCCCAATTCCATAGTCCATTGTCACTCTCCTAAGAAATGCGTCCGAATTAACGAAACGAAATCAAGCAGCATACGATTTTTCGTGCTATTAATCGAATCATAGCGTAGTACGTAATTTTATCGAGCTGTAAATATTCACAACAATTGATATAAAGCAAAAATGGAGATTGATCATGCTAAGTGGATTTGAAAATCTATCGAGATTTCAATCGGTGCCTCCAGAGAATACAGGCCTCACCGGAAAATTATTGCTGGCAAGTCCGTTTATGACCGACTCTATGTTCGCCGGAAGTGTCATTCTCATCTCCGCACACTCTAAAGATGCTGGAGCAATTGGCTTCATAATCAATCAACCTACGAGCGATATTTTCCCTGATAACGATAAAAGATGGCTTTCAAATGCTTCAGTTCCATCCCAAATTTTCAAAGGTGGTCCTGTGGAGCATGACGTAGTCATCGGACTTGGTCATACAACTCATGAATTAACCAACAGTCCAGGATCATATCAATTAGAACATAATTTAGTCGTTCTCGATTTGGAGACGGCATCAACAACTGATACAAAAAGAATGGAGCATCTCAGGTTATTTAAAGGCTATTCAGGCTGGACGCCCGGCCAATTAGAAGCTGAAATACAGGCTGAGGGATGGCTGATAACTAAATCAAGCACAATGGATCCCTTCACGCTACGACCTGAAAACCTCTATGAGAAAGTGATTCGTAGACAACTGGGTGGCCTAACTGAATACTATCCAACCGAGGCATTATCTCTAAACTGAAAATCACTCGCTGCCTAATGTAAAAAAAACAGCTATGATTCTTAAAAATTAGGGAGTTTTAAATGGGTGAAATGATTACATACCCTGCAAATGGCAACAGCGGGACAGGATATCTGGCTCGGCCTTCAGGAAACGGGAATGGCAAGGCAGTGATAGTCATTCAAGAATGGAATGGGTTAAATGACCATATCAAGGATATCGCAGACCGATTCGCAAATGAAGGATATATCGCATTAGCACCAGATCACTATCACGGAATCATCGCTGATGAGCCTGACGAGGCCGGTAAACTCTTTATGGCATTAAACATTGCTGAAACAGAAAAGGAGCTTCGGGGCGGCATAAACATGTTGTTCGAGGAAACTGGTTCGCCGGTTGGGGTGACCGGGTTCTGTATGGGCGGTGCGCTAGCTTTGTTTGCTGCGTGTCAGAATTCAGATAAGGTAGGGGCTTGCGTGGACTTCTACGGGATACATCCTAACGTCGAATACAACTGGGACAACCTTGTTGCACCTGTGCTAGGTATCTGGGCGGAACATGACGACATGGTGAACCCTCAGTTGAATGGATTTGCTCAATCATTATCCGACCGACAGCATAATTTTCACTTCATTACTTATCCGAATACATCACACGGTTTTTTTAATGACACAAACACTTCGGGACACGACACAAATGCGGCTTCTGACGCCTGGCGGCTCACACTCAATTGGTTTGGAGATCATCTATAGAATTCAGGCTGGATTCTTCCCCATCATTTGTCCGAGATCAAAACTCCTGCAATACTTAGTGATGCAAGACGAGCAGTGAAATGGAGCAACATGAATCCGGATTCCAGACGAGCGCTCTATTTCTTAGTTATTGCTGCTTTAGTGGCGGCGATAGGACCCTTTACCCGGTTTATCGCACCGGAAATAGGCCTTGACCTAGGAACGATTACCGAATCGGCACTATATGGTCTAGCAATACTGGGTGCCGCCTTCCTTTTGTCATGGACAACTGAAGCCGCGGAAGTTGATATTTCTCAAGGTCTTGCCGTTGCCGTTCTAGCATTCATAGCCGTACTGCCCGAATATGCTGTAGATGCCTCAATCACTTGGCGAGCTGCGAAAGATCCTGAAATAATATCTCTAGCAGTCGCAAATATGACCGGTGCAAATAGAATACTTATAGGTCTCGCTTGGCCGTTGATTTTCTTCATCTTCTGGCGTTCAGTACGAAATAAAAGAAGCGCCACTGAGTCAAAAACCACAGATGAGTCGACTGTGAAACCAATTTTAAAAATGCCGCGGTCTGTGTCAGTCGAGCTCATTTTGCTCCTTGCAGCGGTTCTTTACTCTTTTATCTTGCCACTAAAGGGAGGTATTACAGTTATCGATACAGCCATTTTGTTTAGTATTTTCGGGGGATATCTTTATCTCATTGGCCGTCAAGCATCTGAGTCACCGGATCTCATGGGCCCTGCTCTCCTGATAGGTACATTGCCAACCAACAAGAGGCGACTGTCTCTCGTACTTCTATTCCTATTCTCTGCTGGGATAGTATTCACTGCTGCTGACCCTTTTGCTCAAGGCCTAGAGCATACGGGTGAAGAATTAGGTATCGATAAATTCCTGCTTTTGCAATTCGTAGCACCATTAGCCTCGGAATCACCAGAATTCTTGGTCTGTGGAATACTAGCCTTCCGTGGTCACGCGTCGTTAGCTATGGCCGCGCTCATCTCATCAAAATTGAATCAGTGGACGCTGTTGCTTGGAGGCCTACCACTGGTTTTCAGTGCATCAAGTGGCGAAATCGCAACATTACCACTGCAAGACCGACAACAGCTGGAAGTTTTTTTAACTGCTGCTCAGGGCTTATTTGCGGTAGCACTCTTCATGAATCTTAGGCTTGATATGAAAGCATCTGTGTCATTAGTGCTTTTATTTATGATTCAAGCGGTACTACCATACGATGAAATCAGACTCGCAATCGGCATACTTTATATCGTGTTGACGTTCTTATTAATCTACAGTCGAAGAAATGGCATTAAATCACGGTTTAAAGATTTCTGGCAAGAGTGCAAAACGCCGAACTCACTAACCGAATCTCAATAGTGACCCAACCTACCCCGTTAACTAAGTGACACACTAGAGAAAATTTGAGGTATAAAAGTGACTGAGCAAAGTCAATCTGAAGATCTTGATTTCCTGCGTGGCTACTGGGAAACGACATTATGGAAGCCACAAGTTGTAGCCGATAACGTACTCACAGGCATCTACCTCGCAGATGCCTCATACAGAGCGGCACTTGCTACCTTAATGCTTCAAGAATGTGCTGAAGCAGCCAGACGCTTATCTGCAATATTTTTGTCGTTACGGAACTCTCCAGAAAACATCTCAGCCCTTCTTAAACAAAACTTACCGACCGCAAACGACTGGGAACAGATGATAAATATTGTCGAAGAGCAGTCATCACCTGACGAATTACTACAAATACTTGGACTCGAAGATGGACCGTTAAAAACGGCTGAAGAATTCCTAAATACGAGAGCTTTATTAAGGTATGGAGTTCCTATTTCACTTTATGAACGAGGACCTCCGACTGTAATAAACAATAAAACTGGGACTAACGAATCGGTGTTAGAACTCTACAATTCTGATTTGTCTGGCAAACCTGTAACTGCAACCATTCCCTTGGAAGAAGAACAAGTCGTTGCACTTGGAGATGCAACCGGTGATTTTGTCACATGGGCACGAGACTTCTTAGGTACGTATATCGATCGTAAAGAAGCCCAAATCTCCTTCAAGTCAAATCTTTAGACTTGAAATTGTAATCCCAGCGGCCACCGACACATTAAGAGAGGAAACAAACTGATCATTACTCGGTATGCTAACCATTAGGTCACACGCTTCACGAGTCAGGCGACGAAGTCCTTTTTCCTCATTTCCCACTAAGATAAGCCATGGTCGATCAGGCTTGAGAGATTGAAGATTTGCCTCTGCGTCCTCAGCAGTGCCCACTATCCACACTCCCAACGATCGAATCTCCGATAGGGCTTTCGAAAGATTTGGCGGTTGGCTGATTTTCAATACTTCTAATCCTCCCGCTGCAACATCATGAGATATCGCGGTTATCGGAGCCGTTCGATCGCGAGTTAAAACAATTCCACGTACACCGAAAAACTGGGCAGTCCTCGCAATGGCACCAATATTTCTAGAATCTTGCACACCATCAAGGCCAAGCCATATATCACCGACTTTAGGGTCAGAAAACATATCAGCAACCGATATTGGCTCTCTAGGCTTAATTTCTGCCTCTCCAACGTACGAGCGGCCCTGAGAGCTCTGCGAATCTACTTTCCCTACCTCAATCGATATTCCCGCCGCCTCAGCCATGCGCAGAACCTCAAGCCATGATCCAGTATGGTCGCCATCACGAGCAATTCGAATCTCATGAAAATCTTCCGGACGAACAGACAAAGCCGCAAGAATCGAGTGAGGATTTCGTAATTTAAGATTTATCGCGCTGCTGTCAGATAATCGATCACTATGGCGGGACTGACCTCTTCGACTATTAGGTCGATTGGTGTTCGAGGATCTCACGATTTAAACGCTCATTCCTGCTCAATGAGCGGTAATTGAAATATTACATGTGCGGAGATCAGTTCCTCAATTTCTTCACCAGGTACCCCAATCTCCTTCAGAATCGACTTGGTATGCTGACCTACTAATGGTGCGGGTTCAGTCGCCTCGCTTTGCATCGCAGAAAAAAACAATGGTGAATTAACTGCTCGAATAGATTTAGTAATTGGGTCAGCGACATCAGCTATCATTTGGCGATCCTGAAAATGAATATGTGAGGCAGCCTCATGAGCTGTCAGCGTTATCCCGTATGGAGCACCGAAGGCATCCATTCGTGCTGCCAAATCTTCACTCGATAAATTAGCCACCCAAGTTCTAATCAAATCATCAGTCGCCTTTGGCGAACTGGGCATTTGCGTATTCGGTTCACCTATTGCGTGGGCAATTCTGTCCCAGTTTCTTTCATTCCCTATGTTGATCGAAATCATCTTACCGTCACGTGATTTATAAAGTGGATGTCGAAATGGCTTGAATTCATCCTTACTCCCACCGTTCAAAATCGGTTCCATTACCGAATTCAGCATTTGAAACTGAGAATCCATCAAACTCACATCAACAATTTGACCAAAACCAGTTTTTTCTCGGGCATATAGTGCCGCTAGTATCCCTGAAAATGCATTGGAGCCAGTCACTAGATCCGCTACCGTGACTCCTGGGGCAAATACCTCATCAGCAGATGCTGATTGCTGTTGGACCCAGAGCCATCCTGATTCAGCATGTGCGGTGGCACCAAATGCTCGACGGGAAGAATCTTGTCCAAACCCCGAAAGGCCGGCATATATTAGTCGCGGGTTTACAGCAAGACAGGTGTTCGGACCAATCCCCAAACTTTCCATGACGCCAGGCTTAAAGTTTTCCACAACAATGTCAGCTTGCTCCAACAGTCGATTAATGACATCGGCAGAATCGGGATCTTTGAGATTTATTGATAAGGATCGCTTGCCAAGATTATTTGAAATACCACCAGCTGACCGAAGTCTAGCAGCATCCTCCACACTGATAGAGTCCTTAAACTCACCAAGTCCTTCAGGAAGCGCATCAATTTTAATTACTTGCGCACCCAAATCAGCCAACATTCGGGTGCAATAAGGGCCCGCAACCACGCGCGTGAAATCCACGACGAATAAATCCTCAAACATAGATACTCCAAAACGTGCAGAATAATCGCCTAGAGATATCCCATTTTCTTGGCTTCGCCTGTTAACTCATCACGAAATTGTGGGTGTGCCAATCCGATGATTGCCCTAGTTCTCTCTGGAATGGTTTTTCCCTTAAGTTGAGCTGCACCAAACTCAGAAACCAAATAATTAACTTCCATCCGTGGTGTCGTAACAACGGCTCCTGGCTTTAGAACAGGTACAACGCGAGATAATGTTCCGCTTTTCGCGGTCGAATAAAAGGCCACAATTGATTTTCCTCCCGGAGAGTCAAAGGCACCTCTGGCAAAGTCATGCTGTCCACCAGTACCACTGTATTGCAGAGTTCCAATAGACTCAGAACAACATTGACCAGAAAAATCGACCTCAATCGTAGAGTTTACCGAAACCAATGAATTATTCTTCGCGATATTTGATGGCAAATTCGTGTACGAGACTGGTCGGGCTTCTACCACTGGATTATCATCCAAAAAGTCATACATCCGTCGACTGCCGGCGGCAAAAGCCCATAGAGCTTTGCCAGGATGAAATGATTTATTTGATCCATTGGCAACCCCATCTTGAATCAAATCCACCATGCTGTCTGTAAACATCTCAGTATGAATACCCAAATTTTTATGATTATTTAGAGATTGTGCTACAGCATTTGGAACACCGCCAATACCTAGCTGAATAGTTGCTCCATCTGGCACCATTTCTGCAATAATGGCACCCATAGCATCATCTTCGTCTCTTCGTGCCGGTGTGGGAAGCTCGGGGATAGGTGCTAATTCCTCAACGATTGAATCGACTTCTGACACATGAATAAACGAATCACCGTGAACTCGAGGCATATTCTCGTTGACTTGAACGATTGTCTTTCCTGCCACGCGCGCTGCTGTGCTTGTGTAATCGACCGAGACTCCAAAGGACATATATCCGTTTTCATCCATCGGGGACACACTAGTGATACAGACATCATTCTGAATAAATTCAGACACCAATCTTGGAACCTGGTGAAAATAATTGGGAATGAAATCAGCGACACCCGATGCAATCATGTCTCTATCGCCAGCCGACGCATACAGTGAATGCCAATGAACGACGTCACGCACCTCTTCCGCCAGCAAGTATTCACGTGTGGCGGCTAACGGAAGCAAAGAATACATATGGAGCTCCGTCCAGCGTCCATCTTTAGCTCCTTGATTGATTGCTTTTAGTAGTGCAGGAGGTTCAGCGAATCCAATAGTTTGAATAATATGAGCACCGTCCGGAATCACACCCACAGCTTCATCAGCTGTCTGCAGTTTCTCTTTGTATAACTGTTCCCACTTGGTCATGAATCACTCCTTTATACGAAGAATATTTATCAATAGCTTGCTCGCCAAATTGTAACTGAATCGACTAATTTAGGTACGAGAGTCGTCATCGGAATCTTGACATTTATTACAAATTCGTTGCATAAATTTCACCAGAATTATTTGAAACTAGTCGCGATCCGGTTGCGTAGGGTTGTATTTCAACTTCTACGCTGTGTATTTTACCTGTGAATGAGAATGGGGCTTGATAACTATCTGTCACGGGAGATAAAGCATCCGTACCGATCGAGGTTGCATTACCTCCTGCACCGCCTGGATTTCTAACTAGAAGTGGTATCACCCCTCCACCAAACGGCTCGCCATTCACTATTAGTGAGATTTCGCCAGTGCCGCCAATCCCTGACCCAGTCATTCGAATTACGATTTCAAATCTTCCAGTAGGACATTGAATGCTACTGCGAATTTTTGTAATTTGGCGAAATGCGTTGTAATCGAGAGCCAAAAGATTATCCTGAATGAAAATTGATAGTCCTGACGTTCGTTTCCCTCGAGCGAAAATAACGCCCCCCTGGTCCTCTTGATCACGTTCAATATCGGCCCGAAGTGTCCATTCACCCATGCCCATTGGAGGAGATGTGTCCTGAGTTAAACGCGAAAGCGGTGGAACATATTTATAACTAAGATTTTCATGCATTCCACCTGGCCTTTGACTTGGTGCCAATAGCTGAAAACTCCTATCGTCTAGCGGCAAAACATTATTTTTCCCAGCCTCGATCCACCATGTATCTATTAGTTCCCTTAACTTTTCAGGCCGCTCGGTTGATAAATCATTACACTCGGAAAAATCTTCGCTTAGGTTATATAGTTCCCAATCATCGTCTGTGTATGGGTCATTTTTCCGGTGCCGCGAGACTGCCTTCCAGTTCTCAGCCCAAATGGCTCGATGGCCAAACATTTCAAAGTACTGAGGTCCACGCTCTGTCGCAATATCTCCTTCTTCAAAGGTGTAAGCAAAACTTTCACCTGTGACGGGTATCTGCGGAATTCCCTTGTAGCTTTCTGGTGCATCCAATGACAACAAATTCAAAATTGTGGGAACAATATCTGTGACGTGGGTGAACTGCTCTCGGATTTCACCAGCAGCCTTGATGCCGGCGGGCCAATGAACAATTAGTGGATCCCGTACTCCACCAGCGTGAGTAGTACTCTTGTACCACTTCAGGGGCGTATTGCCCGCCTGCGCCCAACCCCAAGGGTAATTTGGGGAACTTCCAGGACTCCCTATTTCGTCCAATATTGAGTCAATTGTGTCCAAATCGTCGAGAAGCGGATGATTAAATCTTCCCTCATCTGACACGCCTTGGGCTCCGCCCTCCTGACTTGCCCCGTTATCCGACAGAACCAGAAATATTGTATTATCCAGTTGATCTACACTACTGAGATAATCAACTAGGCGACCGATTTGATCATCCGTGTGATCTAAAAAACCAGCAAATGATTCCTGAAGCTTTAGAGCAAGCTTTTGGGCGTTTTCTGATAAATTATCCCAACTATCAACCCCTGGATTTCGCGGGGCTAGCTCTGTATCAGCGGGTACGATACCTAGTTCTAGCTGCTTAGCAAACCATTGATCACGCACCTCATCCCAGCCTGCATCAAATTGACCTTTGTATTTCTCTATATACGTGCTGGGAGCTTGGTGCGGTGAATGCGTTGCTGATAAACCCATATAGAGAAAAAATGGTTGCTTTTGATAAATCGATTTCTGATCATTTATGAACTTGATCGACTGGTCAATGAGATCCTCTGTGAGGTGATAACCATTTTCAGGAGTAGTAGGTGGATAAATATGGTGATTATCAGAGGTAAGTTCTGGATAAAATTGGTCAGTCGCGCCTCCAAGAAATCCATAATATCTGTCGAATCCACGCTGCAGTGGCCAATCATCGAATGGGCCAGCAGCCGATGCCTCCTCGACAGGGTTAAGGTGCCATTTCCCAACCGCAAAAGTTGCATAACCTGATTCTTTAAGAATTTCTCCCAAGGTTGCAGCGTTTTTGCTAACCGCACCTCGCATGTTTGGAAAACCAGGGTCATAATTTGCAAGCCCACGCATCCCCACGGCATGGTGATTCCTCCCCGTGAGAAGCGAGGCCCGTGTTGGCGAACATAATGCCGTGGTATGAAAATTTGAATATCGCAATCCGTTCGAAGCCAACGCATCTATATTTTCAGTATCAATATTTGATCCATAACAACCAAGATGCGAGAAACCAGTGTCATCGAAGAGAATCACAACAACATTAGGTGTATTCCCATCATGAGAACGAGGTTGATCCGGCCACCACGGGGTAGATTCCCTAAATGTTTTGCCAATTTCTCCGCCAAATTGCTCTCGATAACTAGTCAAATACTTACTCCAAACCATCTAATCATGGCACATATCAAGTAGTACTTTACTATTCTTAAGACAACCAAAAAAGATTTGCTGATAAAGCTTGAAAATGCCCAATCAATCTGACCTAGAAAATATAGATCTCATTGCACCGCTATACGATTTAGACTTCGTCGCATTTCCTCGCGAAGATCTTGAATTTTACCAATGGTTATCTGAAACACACGGAAAAAATATTCTCGAGCTCGGCGTGGGTACAGGCCGCATAGGAGTGGGACTTGCCGAAACTGGTGCTACGGTGACAGGAATAGATCTCTCCGAAAAAATGATTACCGAAGCCACTAAGCTTGCGGAGAAACAGAATGTAGAAGTGGACTTGATTGTTTCTGATATGACGAATTTTGAACTATCTCGTCGATTTGATCTCATATGCGCTCCGATGGGAACTCTTCAACATTGCCGCGATATTAGTGAGGTTGTTAGTACCTTCGAGATGATCGAGAAACATCTTGATGTTGGAGGAATCGCGGTCATAGATGTTGACGCACCTCTCCCCGATGATTTTACACTTCCGCCTATGCCACCGATTCAACATTGGAGCCAACTCGCCACAATAGGTTCGCCACCAGAACTTCACCGCATCACGAAGACTGTCATAATTGAACCAGAGCCTGCCATTTCTCTTAAACATGTGATCTGGCACTACGACATCACAAATGAAGCACACCGAGATACCGGTGATGCGGCTCCGTTACGTCGTGTCACTGCTGAATTTACACTCCTTACAATCACACCCGGAGAAATCCAATTGGCCGCGAATTTAACTGGTATGGAACTTATTGATCTTTACGGTGATTATGACCTAAGGCCCTATGGTGAGGGTGTTCGGCAAATTGCGTTATTAAAGCGACAAGATCTCTCTTAAACATTTAAGATATTTCAGTGCACAGGACACAATCATGTAGGAGGCAAAAATGGCGATAGCAATAGATGCTATGGGTGGCGATGACGCTCCTACTAGTACAGTTGCGGGAGCATTAATGGCTCGAAACGCCGGTATCGATGTCACGCTCATCGGAGATAGTGCAATACTTAAACGAGAGCTCATTAACCAAGACTCAGAAGGTGTTTTAGATATCATCCATGCGCCAGATACTGTGCCAATGGATGAGCATGCAGCCTTGTCAGTGCGTGGAAACCGACAGACCTCCTTATGGGTTGGAATCAACACTCTTAAAAATGGAGAAACTGATGCCTTCCTATCAGTGGGAAATACTGGAGCTGCGATGGCAACAGCTTTAGTGGGATTAGGGCGTCTTCCTGGTATCGAACGACCAGCTCTGGGGGGACTTCTTCCTACATCTGATGGCAAACAGGTCATGTTCTTAGATATAGGAGCTAATGCCGATGCACGCCCGACACAACTAGTCCAATTTGCTCATTTGGGAAGCGCATATATGAGATCTGTTTTTGATATCCAAGCCCCACGCGTGGCGCTGCTTTCAATAGGCTCAGAGGAAACAAAGGGTTCAAACCTAGTCATTGAAACTCATAAATTACTAGCTGTCGAAAAACACTTAAATTTTGTGGGAAATGTCGAAGCACATGATATTTTAAGTCGCGGTTCAGCCGCGGGCGGCGTAGATGTCATCGTTACCGATGGTTTCACTGGGAATATGTGCATAAAACTTGGTGAAGGCATCCTCGGGACCCTCATCTCCACACTTCGAACTGCGGCTGAAGACAGCATGAGGGCTAAAATCGGCGGGCTATTGTTGTCACCCGCTTTGCAATACACGAGAGACAATCTTGATTTCAGAAAACACGGTGCCGTCATGCTGCTCGGCGTACAAGGCCCGATCTTTATCGGACATGGACGTAGTGACAGCACAGCAATCGCATCCGCACTCATTACCGCCGATTATGCGATAAAAAACAATGTTGCGCTAGCGCTAGATGAAGAAGCTCGTATCATCAACTCATCGAAAACTGACTAGCAGTGACATGATATGATATGTGACACGAAACTTATGTAAATAGTTTGTACAATTTCCAGAGAAAAGGAATATCTATGACCAAGCCAGCTGATACAACCGACAACACATTCGAAAGCGACGTACTTCAGAGTGAGCTTCCAGTGCTTGTTGACTTCTGGGCACCTTGGTGTGGGCCTTGTAGAATGGTAGCCCCCGTAGTGGAAGAGTTAGCAGACGATTATGATGGTCAAGTCAAATTCGTTAAGCTCAATACTGATGAAAATCCTCTCGTAGCCGGGAAGTATGGAATTCGCAGCATTCCTACCCTGTTAATCTTCAAGGGTGGTGAGCAGGTTGGCCAAGTAGTAGGTTTTAGACCAAAATCAGACCTTGAGTCACATCTGAAAGAAGCAATCGCCTAGTACATAAGCCCCTTTTACTAACGGACAAAGAAATAAAGAGTGGATCTATTCTGCTCTTTTTCCTTTTTCGACCTTAGTTCCTCTTTCCTCTTCTAAACGGCCTAGTGCACGTCCCTTATCAGGTGACGGATCCTTTCGTAGGCCATACGCCTCCCTACCTTCGTGATCTTCAGGCAAATACTCGGTGATGGGAAGACCTTCCTCATCGCAGAAAAGTAGTCAGTGGCAATACTTCCATCGCTGCATTTCTTCACACGGACAGATCCAAGACTTTTTTCGAATCTCTTCTTCCTTATCCTCAAAAAACATGCAGGGACATAGTTGTTTGCCAGTCTCATCAATGTTTTTTGCCAAGCCGATCACCAAAAAATCGGTAATCTCTCGGTTAGGGTGCAACATTGTGCCAGATTTACTCGCAAAATTCTCAACAAACTTATTCATCTTCTGAATATTAGACTCGCTCGCCTGAGCACGATCTTCTGCGCTCGGCTCATCCAACGAATAATCACCCGAACTGTCATCAGTCATCTGTTACTCCAACTATGTCCATGACCAGTATAACCATAGATCTACCGACACTTAATCGTAAATGCCGTTTGTCAAATCTCAAGCTACTATCAATATGGGAGTGGATAGTGTCCGGTGGCGCTCGCGGTCTTCAAAACCGTTGTGAGGCAACGTCGTTGTCTCAGGTGGGTTCGACCCCCACGCATTCCCGCCACTTTGATTTTTTATTCTGACTCCGAACTGGAGCCAACATCCCGTAGTCAACAGCCTACTTGGCCATCATTACCACAACAGGCAGACAGCGTTCTCACTCGTTTTGCATAATTTCTGGTAACGTGCCATAATTTCAACGCAAACGGGTCGTCCGACTCTCGCCAATTACTAATCCAGGCCCGCACGTAATCCATACTGCTCGGCTTCTCTGCACACATCAGCGTTCACTCCTAATAACCATATTATTAAGCTTAGCCCAATAATCCATCAGCGGCTTCGACTATAAATAATATTCAACAATTCGACACAAAGGCCAGAAATTCTGTTTTATATATTTCGCTTTAATGACAAAAGTGTTTCTAGTATGTTACAATATCTAAGTAAGCACTTGGCCAAACTAAGGAGAAAATTATGAAATTGATAATCGCATACATTAATCCATTTAAGCTCGACGAAGTGGTCGAAGCACTCAAAGAGTCAGGCGTGAGTGGTTTAACAGCAGTTGAAGCGCAAGGCTTTGGTCGCCAGGGCGGCCATACAGAAACCTATAGAGGTGCTGAGTACGAGGTCAATCTTGTTCACAAAGTGCGAATCGAAACCTTAGTTGACGATGATGAAGCCAACACTGTAATTGATGCAATAGAAACCGCGGCTCGCAGCGGATCTATCGGTGATGGCAAAATTGTAGTCCTAAATATTGAAGATGCGATTCGAATAAGAACTGGTGAGCGTGGCCGAGACGCAATCTAATGGTATTCTTTGCTCATTGAAATCTTTTTAGACCCATTTGTAAATTGTTAGACAAATCTACGACCTAGCCAGATCGTTAGGAATTCCACGGCTAGTCTCATTAGCACATGATTAGTGAGAGGCCTAACGTGCAAGTAATAAGCTTTGACATCGACGGAACTTTAGAGGTAGGCGATCCGCCAGGGCAAATTTCTCTTGGCTTTGTGTTGTCGGCAATCGAAAATGGCTACATTGTTGGCAGTTGCTCCGATCGTCCACTGAGTTACCAAAAAGAACTTTGGAAGCAACACAACATTAAAATGAAATTCACCGTACTTAAACAAAATCTACATGAAGTTCGCTTGAAATTTCCAAAAAACGAATATGTACACATTGGAGACACTGAAGTCGACCAAATGATGGCAAAAGGAGCAGACTTTGACTTTGTCCATTCGATTGATGACGACGTCTTGTCTTATCTGAAGGCACTAGGATTAACTGATTCCGCAATCAACTAAGTCTGAGTCAAGATCATAAAAAGTACGTATGATCAGTGCAGATACGAAAAATCCAACCTGTGGAAAATAGCTAATGGACAAGAATGATCTCTCAATTGAAACACGGCTAGCACATGCAGGTTTGGATCCTTGGGAAAACGAGGGTATACCGAACATTCCGGTGTATCACGCTAGCACCATCTTAAAGAAAACTAATCAAGATGCAAAAAACTCTGATGTCAAAACTGGCGCGTCGGGAAAATATGATTATGGAAGAACCGGCACTCCTACCAGCAATGCGCTTGAAACTGCACTAGCAAGTATTTACGGTATGGACGGTGCCGTCATCACGTCCTCTGGATTAAGTGCATTAACCACGGTAATTTTGGCATTTGCTAAACAAAACGGACATATGCTCGTCGCTGACTCAGTATACTCAAGTGTGAGGCGATATCTCACTCAAACGATCCCGCGATTCGGAGTGGAAGTAGAATTCTTCAATCCGAGAATTAGTGGAACTGACTTGGCCAGACTCATCAAGGCTAACACCTCCCTTATACACCTCGAAACTCCCGGCTCATTAACTTTTGAGCTACACGATCTTCCGGCTCTTACCTCTGTGGCACGTGATTTGGGAGTACCAACATTACTTGACAATACCTGGGCAACAGCGCTAGGTCTTGACTGTTCCGCATTAGGAGTAGACATAGTTGCAGAAGCAATCACGAAATATGTTGGTGGACATAGTGATTTAATGATGGGTGCAATAGTCGCAAACGACCCATTATTCACACAAGTTCAAAATGAAGCCAGACAATTGGGACAATGTGCTGGCCCTGATGATATATACCTCGCTATGCGAGGCCTCCATACACTCCACCTACGACTAGAACGGAGTATGAACTCTTCGATTATCGTGGCTAACTGGCTAAAACAGCAACCTGAGGTGCTTAAGGTTTTTCATCCTGCATTACCAGATCATCCAGATCACGAAATATTCAAGCGAGATTTCAAAACGGGAGCAGGTTTATTTGCGTTTCAATTGTCATCGAGTGAAAGTACTGATATCGATAACCTTATCGATAATCTTGAACTATTCGGAAAAGGCGCATCTTGGGGCGGTTTTGAAAGCCTAGTGCAAGAAGCACAGGTTGAAAATAATCGCAGCCTAGATTATCCACGTGAAGGCACACTCATCCGTCTTGCTATCGGCGCAGAAAATCCCAATGACCTAGTGCGTGACCTAGAACACGGGTTTAACAAGATGAGACGAGAAGCCTCAAGTCCTAGCCTGCCCTAGTTAGTGCACACCTTCTCTGGTAAGGAGTGCAGGAAGCCCCTGCATCCCGCGCAAGTAATTCATTTCACCTCGGTGCCCATTAAAGTGACCAAGCAGATGCAAGGAAATTGATTCTGATACCGTTTCCGTATGATCACCGAATGGATTTTCCTGTGCTAAATCTTCATCTGAAAGAGTATCCAAATAGGCTGCCGTCGTCTCCCAAACTGTTAGCTGGTACTGCTTGAACGCCTCTATATCCGTGATGACAATTTCTTTTGCTTCCTCGTCTGTCTGTGGGTTACCAATACCCTCGACCGGTAAACCTGTTTTTTTAGCCCATTCTTCATTCCAAATCGGACTTTCATGACGAATAACTCCGTTGATAATCAAATCTTCGACACGGACTGTATGCCACAGACACCACGCCATGGAATGGCTACCAAAATCAGGCACAAAATGCATTTGTTCGTGCTCTCCACTCGCAGCATCGGCCATAGCGCGATGTGCAAAGTCAAGCATTCGTTTAATTGTCTCGACCGCAGTACTCATTTCATAACCTCTCAACTTGGCATTCGGTTAGCTTGAATTTACAATACCGCACGAGTAATTTTTTTTCCAGTACTGATGAACGGTAAGTTACTGTACACTCTAGGCACGAATTACATAAAAAATGGTTTCAAATGGTGAACTGGGAGCGTGTGAATGTCAGGTATAGCTGTGGGTATTCCAGCCGAAACTCTTTTTACCGCCATTCTTGAGAATGACTTCACTGATGTCGTTGCGGTCCCCGACACCCATGTCCGCACGCTAATTACTTTATTAACTGAAACTCGAGATATACGTTTCATTCAAACGGCAACCGAAGATGAGGCTGTCACACTTGCTGCAGGTCTGATAATAGGTGGTCGCAAACCGTTAATTCAAATTCAACACGCGGGCCTATATGCCTGTGTAAACCACTTGAGGGGAATAGGTATAGACGGACAATTTCCTCTTGTATTTATGATTGGTTTACTTGGTAGGGATCCGAGTAAAACCCCACGAGATAATTTTGGGTCAATGGTGAAATATGCCGAGCCACTCCTTGAGGCACTGGATATTCCCTCATATCTGATCGATACCGAAAATGATATGCACTTATTTAGTGAAGCATGCGTAAAAGCGGATGCTAAAAATGGTCCGGTGGCAATTCTCATCGGTGAAGCTACGGTATAGGTGACATATGACAAATTCAAACGCGACAATGACAGCTGAAGCTGCGGTACGAGTCTTAGCACGAAGACGCACGAATCAAGTGGTTGTCTCAACCATGACAATTATGGCTCCGTGGGCTCAAGAAGCCGCAACTGAGAGAGATCTACGTTGCGTCGGTTTTATGGGCGGTGCATCGACCATCGGTCTTGGTGTGGCTTTAGCCAAACCCGAAGTACCTGTATGGATTCTGGATGGAGATGGATCATTAGCAATGCAACTTGGGTCCTTACTCACAATCGCCAATGCCCAGCCCGCTAACTTTATGCACATAGTTTTTAATAATGGAGTATATGACACGAGTGGTGCACAACCTACGCTAGCAAGAGACGCAATGTCCTTTGCCGACATGGCAAAAAGTGCAGGATATTCTGATACATACACATTTAGTGATATAGAAACTTTTGACTCTGCGATTGATGAACTTATGGAAGCTGACGGTCCAATACTCATTGAGCTCATGACATCGCCTATCGGTAAGGGATACGTGGCACCCTCACATCCAGAGAGTGAACCTACCCCAGCGCTCGCCCTAAACTGGCCAAAGGTTAGGGATGCTTTACTTTAGAAAGGCTTAAATAATTAATCCTGTATCTGAATGAGAGGTTGACATGGACATATCTGAGGTTATGCGAACCAGCTTCGCCGCTCGTGAATTTACTGATGATGAAATTTCTGATGAAGTAATTTATCGGATACTTGAACACGCGAGATTTGCGCCGAGTGGTGGAAACAGACAAGGATGTCACGTCATTGTCATCCGTGACCAAAATATAAAAAATTCATTGGCAGAACTCGCAAAAACTGGTATGCGAAAATATGTTGCCCAAGTCAAAAATGGTGAAAGCCCATGGAATACTGTTATTCCAACAGCAGTTTCTGAACAAGAAATCGCGGCTACTGAAATTTCACCTGAGAGATTAGCACCACTTACCGAGTGCCCCGCCCTGCTGGCCGTAATTGTTGACTTGGGCGTGGTAGCGTCCATGGATAAAGATCTTGACCGAGTTGGTGTCATCAGTGGAGCATCAATCTATCCACTTGCCTGGAATATCATTCTGATGGCACGCAACGAGGGTTATGGTGGAGCAGTAACAACATTCATAGCACCTGAGGAGGCCAAAGCAAAAGAAATCCTCGAAATCCCAGATAATTATGCAATATGCGCACTTATACCAATTGGAAAGCCGGTCAAACAACTTACAAAGTTGTCTCGAAAGTCTGTTCAAGAAATTGCGTCACGAGAAACTTTTACTGGAGATGCCTTCAAGCTCTAAGATATGATGACGTGTATTACTACTAACGAAGAATACAAAGTCCCTAATCCATAATTCTAATAGTCAAGAAAAATATCGGCGCTCTCACCAACTGCGTATGCAGCTGTGCCTTTCTTATTACCACTAGTGAAAGTAATTTCGGTCCCCGCTGTAGCACATGAATCTTCTAGTCTAAAGAACCATTGTCCAGCTCCATCAGCCGTCGTCGTTGCGCAGACTGTGCCGTTAGCAGATGCAGTCACAACGGCATTGGCACCTGCGTTCGTCCCATAAGGCACAAATGGAGGTTGCCCTGATCCACTCTGTGTAGTTGCAACTGCCGTCGGAGCCATTGTAGCAACTGCTGTCGGAGCCGTTGTAGCAACTGCCGTCGGAGCCGTTGTAGCAACTGCCGTCG
>CAJXBM010000010.1:0-44584 GCA_913051185.1 uncultured Chloroflexota bacterium
GGAGACGTTCAATCCGACGCAATAGCTCAGGGATTCGGCTCGCTTGGATTAATGACTTCAGTCCTATTAACCCCTGATGGAGAGACCGTGGAGGCAGAAGCCGCTCATGGAACAGTTACTCGACATTACCGACAGCATCAAGCTGGGCAGGCAACCTCGACAAATCCAATTGCTTCCATCTTTGCATGGACAAGAGGCTTAGCCCATCGTGCAAAATTAGATGACAACAGTGACCTCGCTGCCTTTGCGGATACGCTCGAAAAGGTCTGTATAACGGCCGTGGAGTCAGGCGAAATGACTAAGGATTTATCCTTAATCGTGGGTGGCGACCAGGAGTTTTTAACGACTGAGGGATTCCTTTCAGCTATCGACGTTAGACTCCAGGCAGCAATGGCTACTAGCTAAATTTATTTAACATCGGATAACAACCAGCAACGTTTGATCACTTATTCACTCTTTCTGGGCACGTAAAGCGGTATTGGAGACATAAATGACCACAAAAAAAGTTACGATTGTAGGGGCAGGTAATACAGGAGCCACTATGGCCCAAATTCTTGGCGCTACTGGTCTTGCTAATGTTGTTCTTCTAGATATCGTGGAAGGATTACCGCAAGGCAAGGCACTAGATATAGCGGAAGCCCAGCCATGGACAGGATCCTCAAGCGAAATTCTAGGAACAAACAACTGGATTGACTCGGCGGATTCAGACGTAATCGTTGTCACTTCAGGTGTGGCAAGAAAACCAGGCATGACTCGAGAGGATCTTTTAGGAACGAATGCAGGGATTGTTCGCTCTGTAGTTTCAGAGGCCACGAGCCAGTCACCAAATGCGATTCTAGTGATTTTTGCCAATCCCATGGATGCGATGTGCCACGTAGCACTTGATACTTGTAACTGGGATCCGACCAGAGTTATCGGACAAGGTGGTATGTTGGATACGGCTAGATACAGGACATTTATCGCGATGGAAACCGGAGCATCCGTACGAGATGTATCAGCTTGGGTTCTCGGAGGACATACAGAAGCCACAATGGTGCCTCTCGTCTCAAATGCCACGGTCGGTGGAGTCCCCCTAACCTCCTTACTACCGCAAAAAAAGATCGTAGAACTCGTCGAACGAACTAAAGGTGGTGGAGCTGAAATTGTAGGACTACTGAAAACAGGAAGCGCGTTCGTTGCACCTGCTGTTGCCACAATTGAAATGGTAAAAAGCATCCTTCTTAACGAGAATAGGCTCCTTCCTGCGTGTGCTCTTTTGGATGGTCAATTCGGTGGTATTAAAAACGCATATGTTGGAGTTCCCTTATTACTAGGATCTGATGGGATCGCTTCGATTTATGATATGCCGGTCTCGAACGAAGAACTCGACGCAATACAGGCGGCTGGCGAGGCTGTGAAGGAATTAGTCTCAGTTACTCCATAACTGAGTGACACCGAACCAAATCAACAGGTAGGAAAAAAGACAAATGGCACCAGAGGCAACTTATCGATCAGAGTCAGATTCTATGGGCTCAATAGATGTACCTAGCGAAAAGTATTGGGGAGCGCAGACACAGCGATCGCTTGAAAACTTTCCGATAGGTGTAGAAACCATGCCTCGCTCGTTAATTAGGGCAATGGGAATCGTAAAGCTAGCCGCCGCTAAGGCCAATCATTCCTTAGGTTTTCTAGATAACACCAAGTCAAATGCTATCCTAAACGCAGCTGAAAAAGTAATTTCAGGAGATCTTGACGATCAATTTCCTCTCGTGATTTGGCAAACCGGTTCAGGGACTCAAACAAATATGAATGTGAATGAAGTGATATCGAATATCGCTATCACGTCACTTGGTGGTGAGATTGGATCGAAATCCCCCATCCATCCCAACGATGATGTCAATATGTCGCAGTCTTCAAACGATACATTCCCGGCAGCTATGAGTATTGCAACAGTTGAACAGGTAACTACCCATACCATTCCGGCATTAAAACACTTACTTGAGTCGCTTTCTGAAAGAAGTGATGCTTTTAAGGGTGTTGTAAAAATTGGCCGGACCCACCTGATGGATGCAGTCCCACTGACCCTAGAACAGGAATTCTCGGGCTACGTGACACAAGTAAGCAGAGGCATCGACAGGATCGAATCAACACTAACAAATCTTCAGGAATTAGCCCTAGGTGGCACAGCAGTGGGCACTGGATTAAATGCTCCAGAGGGATTCGCAACTGAGTCAGCACGACACGTCGCTGACTACACGCAGCTTCCTTTCATTACAGCACCAAATAAATTTGAGGCCCTTGCTGCACATGATGCACAAGTAGAACTCGCGGGCGCCCTGAATACGGTAGCGATCTCTATGATGAAAATAGCGAATGACATCCGTATGCTTGGATCAGGGCCGCGTGCTGGACTCGGCGAATTAATTCTTCCTGCCAACGAGCCTGGGTCAAGTATTATGCCAGGAAAAGTCAATCCTACACAATGTGAAGCACTCACGATGGTTTGTGCACAGATCATGGGAAATGCCGTTACAGTCTCTGTTGGCGGTGCTACCGGGCACTTTGAACTGAACGTATTTAAGCCAGTGATCGCATTTAACAATCTACAGTCGCTTCAACTTCTTGGCGATGCAGCGAGGTCATTTGCTGACCGATGCGTTACAGGGATTCTCCCAAATACTCAACGGATCAGAGAATTAATGGAGTCTAGCCTCATGCTTGTAACCGCTCTCAATCCACATATTGGGTATGACAATGCCGCAAAAATTGCAAAGAACGCTCATGAAAAGTCCATAACTTTGAAACAATCTGCGCTCGAGCTAGGTGTTATGACCGCAGAGCAATACGACGAGTGGGTCCGACCCGACCAAATGGTCTAACAGATTAGGCCAATAGACTCTCTTATTTTTTTAGATTGTTGATAAAGCGACCAAGTGCTCTCAATGGATCATAAAGTTCGTCGGCTCGTCTTTCTTTCAATGGAATAATCGCATTATCAGTAATCTTTATGCCCTCAGGACACACCTCAGTACAGCATTTTGTTATGTTGCAATATTCAAGCCCAAATCCATGTGACACGGTGTCTGCTTTCGCATTTTGGTCTAATGGATGCATCGCAACTGACGCGAGTTGTACAAAAAATCTGGGGCCAGCAAAATTATCTTGGTTCTCAGGATGATCGCGAATAACATGGCATACGTCCTGACACATATAGCATTCAATACACTTATGAAATTCTTGAACTCGTTCAATATCTATCTGAGCCATTCTTCGAACGTCATTCTCATCTGGCTCCATTAAGTCAACGAAAGGAATTGTTTTTGCTTTCTGATAGTTGTAGGTCACGTCAGTTACTAAATCACGAATCAATGGGAAAGCCTTCAACGGAGCGATTTTAATCTCTTCGCCTTCTTCAAATTCCGTCATCCTAGTCATACACTGAAGACGCGGCTGGCCGTTAATCTCAGCTGAACAGGACCCACACTTACCAGCCTTACAATTCCAGCGGACCGCAAGGTCACCAGCTTGCGTAGCCTGCAGCTGATGTATTACATCAAGTACAACCATGCCATCCTGATATTCAACTTCATACTTTTCATACTGGCCGTCGTCGTCACCGCGCCAGACCGTCATATTTGCTGAAGGCATATTGACTCCCTCACCTAATCCTTAAATAATTCCGCAAGCTCTTCCGGCATCTCAGATAATGATTCCCGTTTTATGTTCACCCCACCGGAATCACCCAGTGTAGCCACTATGTTTAATTTTCCAAATTCATCTGATGGAGCTGGAAAGTCATCACGAGTATGGCCTCCGCGCGATTCTTGACGCTCTAGCGCCGCCTTGGTAATTGCCTCAGACATCGATAACAGATGTTGCAAGTCTAATGCCGTGTGCCATCCTGGATTATAACTATGAGTCCCTGACACACCTACATTTGCTTCACGATCCTTTAATTTCAATATCTCACCCAACGCAGACTCTAGGTCTGTCTTATTACGAATGATTCCCACTTTAGACTGCATAAGTTCACGAAGTTCGGACTGAACGGTATACGGATTCTCTGTTCCTTCTGACTCAAAAGGTTTCGCAATTCTCGCAACAGCCTCGTCAACTTGCTGCTTATCCAGAGTTGAATGCTCCATCGCAAGTGCTCGTTCTGCAGCGAATTCACCAGCCCTTTTACCAAATACCAAGAGATCAGAAAGAGAATTCCCACCTAATCTGTTAGAACCATGCAGTCCTGCGGCCACCTCACCCGCGGCATACAAACCACCGACGCTTGTCGCAGTACTTTCAGGATCGACTCGAACTCCACCCATGACATAGTGTGCCGTAGGACCTACTTCCATAGATTCCTTTGTAATATCTACCCCGGCAAGTTCCATAAACTGGTGATACATCGAGGGGAGTCTCCTCTTTATATAATCAGTATCTCGCCGACTGGCTATATCCAAATACACACCGCCTGAGGGGCTTCCTCGCCCAGCCTTTACCTCTGAGTTAATAGCTCTCGCAACTTCATCGCGTGGAAGTAAATCTGGGGTTCGACGAGCATTCTCCTTATCTGTATACCACCTATCCGCCTCTTCTTCGGTGTCTGCGGTCTCAGACGCAAACATAGGAGGAATGTAGTTAAACATAAATCGTTCACCTAGCGAGTTCCGAAGGGTTCCTCCGTCTCCTCTAACACCTTCAGTTACCAAAATTCCTTTAACAGAAGCAGGCGCCACCATGCCTGTCGGATGAAATTGAACAAACTCCATATCAATCATCTCGGCACCGGCATTCATAGCTAGGGAATGACCGTCGCCTGTGCCTTCCCAGGAGTTGGAGGTCACTGACCAGATTCGACCCAAACCACCGGTCGCCATTATCACTGACTTGGCTCTGAACTGAACGAGCTCTCCCGTCTCCCGCCAATAGCCAATCGCTCCGTTTATCTCAGAATCATTAACAAGTAATTGATTAATCGTGCACTCAGAGAAAACATCAATATCTTCGGCAACCGACTTCTGTTGAAGAATTCTAATCATTTCAAGCCCAGTCCGATCACCTACGTGAGCCAGACGAGCATATCGGTGGCCACCAAAATCTCTCTGAAGAATGCGTCCATCTGGCGTTCGATCGAAAAGAGCGCCCCAGCTCTCTAGTTCGAGCACTCGATCAGGGGCTTCTTGAGCGTGAATTTGAGCCATACGCCAATTATTTAACATCTTTCCGCCGCGCATAGTATCGCGAAAATGAACTTTCCAATTATCCTGCTCCCACACATTGCCCATTGCTGCGGCCATACCACCTTCTGCCATCACCGTATGAGCCTTACCAAGTAGTGACTTAGTAATAATCGCCGTCTTACATCCACGCGCAGTCGCTTCTACCGCGGCCCGCAGTCCTGCACCACCCGCTCCAATAATTAACACGTCATAATCATGAGATTCAATAGATGCCATTTAAGTCCTCATTTACTCCACGATTGCGTATCGATTAAAAGTTTGACCATGTATTGAAATCAGTTATCACGTCATTTGCGACAAGTCTCACATACAAGTCCGATAGACCTACCCAAGTCAAGCTAATCCACGCCCAGCGACGGTGCTTTACATTAGCTAAGGTAAATATCTCCCATAGCCAGTATCGGACTCTACGATATCGCGACTTAGAAAATTGATTTAGTCCACCTGCAACCCAGTGTCTCAGCGAATGACAGCCGATCGTGTACATAGTCAAAAAGCCGGCGTTGAGAGTTAAAACAATGCTTCCGACACCAATACCAAATTCACCATCTGACCAAAACGAATGAATAGCTCCATAAAATAGAATTGGCACAAAAACCAAAGCGACATACATAAACCAGCGATGCAGATTTTGAATAATTAATGGAAACGTGCTCTCACCGCTATAGCTCGATGCAGGCTCGCGAACGGCACACCCAGGTGGACTTAAGAAATATGAGCGATAATAGAAACCCCTGTAGTAGTAACAGGTAGTTCGAAAACCCAAAGGAGCCCACAATATAAATAAGGCCGGAGAAATCCATATCGGCAACCACTCGGGATGTATCAACGGTTCAAAAAATGGCGAGAGATATGGACCAGACTCGTAGGCCAGTATAGGTGACTCAGCTGACCCGCCACCTAACAACATTGCGGATACGGTGGAATAAATTATAAATAAAAAGAAGCCTGATCCGGTGGCAAGTGGTTCCACCCACCATCGATCTTTTCGATGAGTCGACCCGTACCGAACCTCAAGTGCATCCATATTCACAGTATTTGAAGCCATAGTTACTCCATTACTTAACGCCGTGAATCCATAATAACTCGATGGAGCGTGACGATCGACTCGGACGGCTGCAATTTGAAAAAAATAATTACACAAACTTACTACAGCAACTAGACGAACATCTTGTAGTAGGTAAAAGCAAGAATTGTTTTGGCGTCTTGTAATTCAGCGGACAGGATCAATTCTTCGACTGTGCTAGGTTTCATACGAATGGGATCGTCAATTCGCTCACCATAATCTTGAGGAAGCGGCGCATATTCAAGTTGGGATGCAATAAAAAAATCTATGTACTCGGTGCACCATCCAGGCGCCATCCAGGCCCCACCAATACGAGTAAGTTTCTTTGCCGAGTAGCCCGTTTCTTCACGCAACTCGCGACTTGCAGTAATTTCAGCCGATTCACCGGCTTCTCTGGTTCCGGCAGGGATTTCAAGAAGCATTCTTCCCGTAGAATGTCTATATTGATTAATCAACAACCAATCACCGGACTCATCCTCGGCTATGACCGCCACGGCCCCTGGGTGAGAGACGATATCGCGACTAATCTCCGTCCCATCACTAAATCGAAGCTTATCTGTGTGTACGGAAAACTTTTTCCTGGTTAGCAATTGCTCAGTGGAGACGATTAGGGGCGTATCGTCCTTCGAATCAATCAAATTAGTCTCCCGCCACAATTTATATACCTAGTTCAATTCCAACACCATGGCGATTTCATCACAACTGGGAAATTTAGGGCATCGGTAACATTCATTCCATACTTTCCTCGGAAGATTCATTACGTCAGCCTTAACCCAGCCTAGTCTTTCAAAAAAATCTGGCTGATATGTCAACGCAAACACCCGTGCGAGGCCGAGTCGTCGTGCCTCATCTACGCACGAGTTCACCAGTGATGCACCCAAACCTCTGCCCTGCATCTTCTCATCCACCGCAACTGACTTAACCTCCGCCAAGTCAGACCATACAAGATGTAACGCCGCACAACCAACAATCGCATCGGCAGATCTTACGACATAAAAGTCTCGCAGATGTTCGTAGGTTTCGCCTAGAGTTCTTGGTAACATTTGACCTTGAGCTGCCCAGTAATTTACAAGTTGGGCAATTCCAGCACCATCAATCATCTGAGCTCGAATTATTTCTCCATCAGAAATTTCTTGGACATTTGTTTTTTTGTTCATACCCATCATCAAATCTTATACTAGTCAGAGTCACTCTGATTATCATATGCAGGAACATGATCAGAACGTAACCAACCCAATCTCTTTGCCACTTTGGAATAAAAATCATGTCCGCCACTAGTGGTGATAAATCTTGCTGCCTGATCCGAACTTTTGACCATAATAGAATCTCCATTATTCAAATGTTGCTGTCGTATCCCATCAAAACTGAGAAGTGCACCACTCTCGTTGCCTCGAAGTAAAGTTAATTGGATTTTAGATTCAGGTGGAACAATGAGACTATTAGATCTCGTAAGATGCGGCGCAACAGGCGTCATTAAAATTGAACGCTCCGACGGATGTAAAACTGGCCCCCCTGCTGACAAGGAATATCCGGTTGAACCGGTTGCAGTGGCTATAATCACAGCGTCCGCTCTATACTCGGCAACCAGCGTCCCGTCAATTTTCGCCAGTACCGAAATCGTACTGCCTATTGCATCACGGCCGATGACAATGTCATTAAGTGCCGGAAAAGGAGTGCCATAATTGCCTAAAAAACCGTCAATCAAATTTCTTTCAAATAGTAACGCGCGGTCTTCCATGACTTCTCTAAGAGTTTGTTGGATTTCAGACTCGACAACCTCTGCCAAAAAACCAAGTCGGCCCAATCTAATACCAAGCACAGGTATTTTATGTTCAGAAACAAGTTCAAATGCCTTCAGCACGGTGCCATCACCTCCGATACATATCAGAAGATCCGTACCGTGTATTGACTCTGAGATTCCTTCTCGAAAAAATTGAGAAAGAGACTGAGGAAGTGGCAATGTCCATGTTTCGACCGCATATTGTTCCAGCCATTTACCTACACCGGCACAAATCTCATTTGCTTCAGATAAATGATCTGGAAAACACAAGCCAATCTTTGAAGGCGCAGGGAATGCCGTTGCAGCAGTGAGCGAATTTTCCAAAGTCATTAGACAATCCTATATTAATTCCTCATACCACTCTATTGGCTCAGTTTTCAGGCTTTAACAATCTTAGAAAAAATTCAATATTTCCAGCTGGCCCTCTAAGAGGAGACCGAACCACTCCCTGCATTCGAAGCCCTAATTCAATAGCACAAATACCAATCTCTGAAATCGTGCGCGCATGAACTTTTGAATCTCGGACTACTCCACCTTTCAATATCTCCGACCGTTTTGCCTCAAACTGAGGTTTAACTAATATAAGCAACTCTGCTCCAGGCCTAGCAGCCTGAAAAACCGCAGGAAGCACCTTCTTGACTGAAATAAATGATACATCCATTACGGCAACATCTATAATTTTATCAAAATCTGGTAAATTTCGAGCATTCGTGCGTTCAAAAATCGTCACTCTTTTATCGAGGCGTAAGCTTGCATGTAATTCACCATAAGCAACGTCGACTGCCAAAACATGCGCAGCTCCGTTTTGTAGGAGACAGTCTGTAAAACCACCTGTGGATGCACCGATATCAAGACAAGTTTTACCTTTAACGTCCAAATCTGTTTGTAACAGGGCGTGAGCCAATTTGTCTCCACCACGTGACACGTAACGAGGTTTTTCAGTAAGCGCTAATTCTGAATCAGACCAAACTCGTGCACTCGGTTGAGCGACCGTCTCACCATTAACTGTCACTTCACGGGCAAGTACAAATGCACGGGCGCGATCTCTCCCAGATACTAGTCCTTGCTCCACCAGTAAATGATCAAGTCGAGTTCGTGTTTTTGGTTTGGTCGCTTTCAAAAAAATATCGCAAACTTTAAGCAGATTTGGATTCTTCAAATTCATCCACATCAGTTGCTGTCATTAGTAGCGGCCGTTGGCTATCCAAAACTGTTTCACTAGTTATCACACATGCCTTAATATCTTTACGGCTTGGAATTTCGAACATAGTCTCCATCAGAATTTGCTCAAGAACGGTTCTCAAGCCCCGAGCTCCTGTGCGCTGACCTAATGCTTTCTCAGCGACCGCCGTTAATGCGTCGTCAGTAATTTGAAGTTCAACCCCATCAATTTTAAACATATGTTGGAACTGCTTTAATACAGCATTCTTAGGCTGGGTAAGAATATTAGTCATCATCTCCAAGTCGAGAGGCAATAGAGTTGAAATCACCGGAAGTCGACCTACAAACTCAGGAATCAGTCCATACTGCAAAAGATCGTCATGGGTTACATGTTTCAAGATTTCAGCTTTTTCGATTTCTGTACTCAAATCACTCAAATTAATTGTGTCAAATCCAAGAGGTCGGTTTGCTACACCACGTCGACGCCCAATCACATCTTCTAGCCCCTCAAAGGCACCACCACAAATAAATAATACATTCGACGTATCAAACTGTAGAAACTCCTGATGTGGATGTTTCCGACCACCCTGCGGTGGAACCGACGCAACGACTCCCTCAATAATTTTTAGTAAAGCTTGCTGAACTCCCTCACCTGAAACATCTCTTGTAATCGATGGATTATCGGTTTTACGAGAAACCTTATCTATCTCATCAATATAAATGATTCCTCTTTCCGCCCGCGCAATATCAAAATCAGAGGCTTCAAGCAAACGCAGAAGGATATTTTCTACGTCCTCACCCACATATCCCGCTTCAGTCAGCGCGGTCGCATCTGCTATCGAAAAAGGCACTTCTAAAATACGCGCCAGTGTACGAGCAAATTCAGTCTTGCCGGTGCCAGTACCACCAATCAGCAAAATATTGGACTTATCAAGCTCAATATCAGAATCCCACTTTGCATCCACGCGTTTGTAATGGTTGTAAACCGCAACAGCCAACATTTTCTTAGTTTGATCTTGCCCAACTATAAAATCATCCAGTACCGTTACTATTTGTTCTGGTGTCCATGAAAATTCGGCAGGAACCTCCGTCTCTCCAAGAGATTCAACGGCGGGACTTTCCTCTTCATTAATGATGTCTTGGCAAAGTCTCACACACTCATTACATATATATACTGAGCCTGGACCGGCAATAAGTCGATTGACCTGATCCTGATTTTTACCACAAAATGAACAGTGATACTGTGTCCTACCACGTTTAGTACTAGCGCCTGAAGTCATTAAGTCTAGTCACTTCCTTCGCGGAGTTT
Organism: uncultured Chloroflexota bacterium; assembly: GCA_913051185.1. Lineage (GTDB taxonomy): Bacteria > Chloroflexota > Dehalococcoidia > UBA2979 > UBA2979 > UBA2979. The sequence goes on from CAJXBM010000010.1 coordinate 10,533, forward strand.
ATTCTCCACTCTGAAGCTAACGCATATCGGTCAATCTTGTTACCCGTGCCGATTAGAAAACTATTCCGAAACTTTCTGCAATAATTCATCGACCAAGCCATATTCCTTAGCTTCATCAGCAGTTAAGTATATATCTCTGTCCGTGTCTTGCTTTATCTGATCCATTGGCTGCCCAGTGGCATCAGCAAGAATTTGGCGGATTTTCTCATTATTTCGAATAAGTTCTCGAGCCTGAATTTCAACATCAGATGCCTGTCCCGATCCACCACCCAAAGCTTGGTGCATGTGAATCGTCGAATTGGGTAGAGCAAAACGCTTGCCTTTTTCCCCTGCCGACAAAAGAACTGTTCCCATAGAAGCTGTGACACCAACCGCTATTGTGCTCACATCCGCACGAATCAGGTTCATCGTGTCAAATATTGCCAATCCGGCATAAATCATTCCACCTGGAGAGTTAATGTATATCGATATATCGCGATCGGGCTCCTCTCGTTCCAAAAATAAGAGTTGCGCAACAATAGTATTGGCTACCTGATCATCGATAGCGGTTCCCAGGAAAATTATCCGTTCCTTAAGCAAAAGAGAGTAGATATCATAGGCACGTTCACCACGAGCAGTTTGCTCAACCACCATTGGAACAATGTTTTGGGGTGTCAGAAAACTTTCAGAGAAATCCTCTAGTCGCGGTCTTTGATAAGTCATACCATTTCCTTTTCGCTTTATTAATGGCCGTCTATTAACTCTAGCTCGGTTCGTTATTCTCGGATAGAGCATCATCCTCGGTCGGAGTGGCTTTACTTCTTCGAGAACCTCGACGGGAACCTTTTGGTTTTTCAGTTGACGACTCACTGTCGTCCGTCACCTCTTCAGACTCGGCCGTACAAATCTCTTCAAGTCTCGCAAGTGCATTATCAATGACCTGCTGACTTGCTAACGTGCGTCGGTAATCTGGGGTATCAATCAATTGTCGTGCCTGAGCCTCAAGTCCTTCTTGACCACTAGTGATCGACTCAATAGCCGCATCAATTTGTTCATCGACCGCCTCAGCATCTACTTCAATTTTTTCAACAGTCGACAACTCACTGAGAACAAGTTCGCGCCTAAGGCTTATCGTTGCATTGTCCTGAAGAGCAGAGCGCACTTCCGCTTCAGTCTGACCGACTGATTCCAACCATTGGTCCAACCCCTCTTGCGTATGTGAAGCATGATTAGACTCACGATCGATCATCTGATCAATTGCTCTTTCTACGAGAACATTCGGATACTCAACAGACGCTGTCGCTAACAATAGATCTAGGATTTCTTCCCGGTAATCATTCTGTATTTTTACGTCGATACTTTCCTGCAATTGCTTCGAAAGACTCGCTTCTAACTCAGACACAGTCGTAATCCCCTCCTCGTCGAGCGAGACAACAAACTCGTCATCAAGAGCTGGTAATGTTTCTTCCTTCACTTCCTTAATAGAAATTGTAAATTTTGCACTTCGCCCTGCTAATGCCTCTGGGAGATCTTCTCCACTAAGTTCATATTCAATCACTTGTTCGTCTTCACTAACTTTCAGGCCAATTAGCTGTTCTGCAAGACCAGGCAGTAGCGCCACTTCATTCTCCCGAACAGGGAACTCTGTATCTTCTTCTGCTTGATCAACTGCATCATCGGTTGAGCCCGAATCATTTTCGCGTTCAGGAATCTCCACCCGAAAATCACCTCTAATGTAATCATTCCATTCTACTGAACGATCAACTGGCTCAAGAACCGCAAAACGTCTCTGAACATTCAAAATAGCGTCTGCTACCTGATCTTCGCTGACAGTCAGTTCCTGCTTAGGAGCACGTAGAGCCTCATAATCACCTAGATCTACCGTTGGGGTAATTGGCATCTTTGCAACTATTACTAAGGGATCACGAGATTTTAGGTCCACATCTTCAGCCGGACCGACAATATCAATTCCTTCTTCTTTGACCGCCTCTTCAACGACGAGAGGTAATAGTTCATCTATTGCGGTGGCAAACACTTGTTCTGCACCAACGAACGCCTCAACCGCCCTACGCGGTGCTTTACCTGGTCTAAATCCCTTAATTTTTACCTGCTGCGAAATTTTTCGAACAGCTTTCTCCATTGATTTCTCAACTCGTTCAGGTTCAACTTCAATTTCTAATGAGACTAAAGAGTCCGGCAGGCGTTCAGAAGTTATTGCTGTCATTACTATTCCTCAAGTCTTTCACCAGTCAAAATAAATCCGTCTCTATCGAGACGGTTATTGATCCTATCACAGCATTCAGTCAACGAATTAATCACCTCGATAAGCATCATTTATTGCATCGCCCAAGAGAACAAAACAAAAAAGCAACAGTGTCACAACCGTTCCTGGAACTAGTAGCAGATGAGGATATGCCCTAACTGTACGCGCACCACTTCCCTCGAACAATAATGACCCAAATGACGGCATCGGTGGCTGTACGCCCACTCCTACCCACGTCAAAACGAGTTCACTTCCTGCAATTCCCGCAAGAGCTGAGGAAACACCCAAAATAATCAAAAAAGCTACATTTGGGAAAATATGGCGGCTCAAAATCCTAGCGGGAGTAGCTCCTAAAGCCGCCGCCGCGGTTACGTAATCCAACTCTCTAATACTTAATACCTGAGCTCTTACAATCCGCATAGATCCTACCCAGAAAAATAATGAAAGGGTTCCAAACACTAGAAAATAAGAGTACGCCCCTGTCGATATCAAGCCGTCAACTCCAGACCAATCTTCAAACTTTCTAATTTGAATTCTGAGACGCTCATCGAGAGTCGCGTTAATGAGAATCATCATAAGTAATGCGGGAAGACTTGATAAAATTTCTCCGATTCGCGATATCAACACGTCCGTCCATCTACCAAAAAAGCCAGCCAAGAGTCCGAGAATCGGTCCCAGCAAAAGTCCACCAGTAAGCACGGTTATCGCTGTAATTATTACGGTTGTCCGTATCGAGTAAATTGTACGCGTGAGCAAGTCACGGCCGAGGCGGTCAGTACCTAGAAGATGTCCCTCCGAACCGGGAGAAAGTAACGCCGACGTAAGGTCTGTTTGGCGATAATCATAGGGTGATAAAACCGGCGCTAAAATTCCTATCGTGAACAAACTAACGACGATAATCAAAGAAAGCACGCCCAAGCGTTTCCTACGAAATCTTGCCCAAACAGCCGCCGTCAGACTCATCGACTTCCTATTTAAATCAATAGTTGCTGAGGAATTAATGTCAGAATCTATCGTGTTCATGAGGCTTCACCAACTCGAATTCTCGGATCGACAAAGCTATACGCTAAATCAGCCACAAGATTCATTACGATAAAAGTCGCAGAATAAATGACCGTGAGTGCTTGTATCGCATTGTAGTCACGGCTGCCAATAGCCTGAAAAAGAAAAGAACCTATTCCAGGAATCCCGAGTAACGTCTCGGCAATAATTGAGCCCTCAATAATTCCAGCAAGCGAAAATGCTACGACCGTCACCAATGGTAAAAGCGAATTTCTCAGTACGTGGCGGCGCTGCACGGTACTTTCGCTGAGGCCTTTTGCTCTGGCTGTCCTGACATAATCAGTCCTATTCACTTCAAGAACTGTGGCGCGCACCAAACGAGCCACTCCAACAAAACCACCCAGCGTATAGGCAGTAAGTGGAATGTAAATGTGTGGATCTGGAATAGGAACTGCCACTATCCCAGCGATCCAATAGATGTCAATCCAGCCACCCCAACCGCCAACTGGTAAAAGAGACAATTGCACAGCAAATAGCCATTGCAACACCGCAACTACCAAAATTCCTGGTATCGCGGCGGCAAATAGTAGAGAAAGTGTGATTGTCGGATCGGCCCAACTACCACGAAAACGTGCTCCCAATCCCCCCGCAAAAATTCCGATCGGAAAGATGACGACCAATGCCGCCAATCCAAGTTGTCCGGTAACCCAGAGGCGCGGCGAGATTACCTCCCAGGTAGTAAAGCCTCGCCGTATATAGCTTTCACCAAAATCACCTCGACTTGCATCACCTAACCATCGAAGATATTGAACATATATGGGGTCGTTCAATCCTTCTGCTTCTCGAATTTGTGCTAGAACTTCAGGATCTCTAACCTGCCCAGCTATTACAGAAATGGGATCACCGGGACCCCATCGAGTTAAATAAAAAGTCGAAAACGTTATAACTAAAAGAAGTAGTGGAAGAACCGAGATTCGTCGAATCGTATACTGCAGCATTCCAGCATCCTACACAAAATATACTTCAGTCTTTTAATTTAATATGCTGAAGTCGCGGTAATGTCATAGGTGGCTCAAACCACTCTTCAATGCCTTCACTAACTACCACATGATTACTGCCAAACCATAGAGGTATCCACGGTGCTGCCTCAATCAGTAGTGACTCGGCCTCTTGATACTGACTAATTCTCTCTGAGACTGAGAAATTAGTTCTGGCCTTTTCCAACAGTTCGTTAATCTCCGGCGAAGAAAACAAAGTGTTATTTTCTCGACTCTCTCCGTGCAGTTTGATATCCAGTATATTTTCCGGGTCCGGATAGTCCATAGACCATCCGATGCCCCACATCTGAGCTGAATTCGAGTCAATTAAATCCAGAAAACTGGCCCAATCTGCCTGCCGTACTTCTATTTCAAGTCCCAATACCTGTCGCCACTGTTCAATAAATGCTTGGGTATCCAATCCCGCAGACGCACCGCCACCAGTTTCCGTATAGACGATGGGTGGCATACTTGAATTCGAATATCGACTTTTTGCGAATTCGGCTTTTGCGGCCTCAGGATCATACGGCAATGTCTTGTCAGTCTCCGTATAGCCAAAAACCCCAGGGGGAAGGATCCCCGTCGCAGGTAATGTCATTCCATTAAAAGTGACCTCCGCAATAGTTTTTCGGTCTATGGCCATTGCCATTGCTCGGCGAATGTGAACGTCATCAAAAGGTGCCTGCGTCACATTAAAAGCAATATATGAGACCGACATTGAGGGAGTAGCTTGATAATACTTGTACAAACTTGAAGAGGGGTCTCGAGCCCGATCAATGTCATTGATACTAATATAAGCAACGTCCAGCTCGTCATTCTCGAATCTTGTGAGTGCGCTGCCGCCAGCTAGGGTATAAACCGCTCTATGCACGGACGGTAGCCCCAGATAATGGTGCTCGCTGGCCTCGAGAACAATTGACTCACCAAGATTCCATTCTGCAAGTTTGTATGGACCTGTGGCGTTAGGAGCTCTAACCCAATTGCGATTAGATTCAATCTGAGATCTATCCACTACAAAAGCCGACGGATAAGTCAACTTCGCCAAGAAATAGGGTTTAGGACTATCAATTGTAATTTGCACGGTGCGTTCATCAATTGCTACAACGCCCGCTAATTCAGTATTCAATCCATAGTAATATTCTCGAACACCAACAATGTCTTTCAGGTATTCAAGTGTTACGGTTGAGCGTAATTCGGGTGAAGCAGCACGCTGGATCGACCATACTACATCTTCTGCCGTTACCGACCGACCATCGTGAAATTTAGCATCCTCCCTGAGGGAGAAAACATAGACCAGCCCGTCGGAACTAATTTCAATGCTTTCGGCCAAGTCAGGCACAATCTCAAGTTCAGCATTCATAGTTACAAGGCCACTATAAACCTCAACGATATACGCGCCTGACGCAGCGTCAGTTACGAGATGCGGGTCGAGCGTGACAGGCTCATTGCCGGGCAATCGCAACTCACGGTTCACTGTGTCAATTTCCACGGAAGAACTCAAACCCTGAGTGACAGTAGTGGTAGAAACTTGCTGCTCACTCCCCTGCAGTAAAAGAATGGCACTGAGACCGCCTATGGCCAGTACCAGTATTCCGACGACGCCTAATAAAATTCCAGACAGCTGACGTGAAGACATCGGTCCCTTCCCTATGATCCGGTTTAGTCGAATTAACGACTGGTTTATTTCTCTCTTTCAATACTATTTTAGCTTGGAAAAATCCACAACGACTTACGCGCTCTATTCTGAGTAATTTGTAGTTATGTGTACTTCATCTAATTGTTCGTGAGAAACGCTCGAAGGCGCGCCCATCAGTAAATCAGATGCAGATTTTGTTTTTGGGAAAGCGATCACTTCCCGAATGTCCTTTTCACCCGCAAACAAAGCTACTGTTCGATCTATTCCTGGCGCAAATCCTCCGTGAGGTGGTGTGCCAAACTCAAACGCATCTAACATATGACCGAATTTTATTCGTGCTTCCTCAAGCGTTAGTCCTAAAGTCAGCAGTACTCGCTCTTGCAAATCTCTGGAATGAATACGAATAGAGCCCGAACTGAGCTCCCAGCCATTAGCTACCAAATCGTAAGCACGCGATCTAACTAAACCCGGATCAGATTGTAAAAGTGGAATGTCTTCTTCGAACGGTGCCGTAAACAAATGATGCATTGCGCTCCATCTTTCGTTAGTATCGTCCCATTCGAACATAGGGAATTCAGTAACAAATACGAAATATAGTTCTTCATCCGATGTCAATTTTCGCTCTGATGCAACGTGACGTCTCAATACATCCAATACCCGAGAGGTAAGCTTATCTTCACCTATCGCTAGCAGAAGCAAGTCTCCCCTCTTTGCACCCGCATCACGGGCTAACGCAATCATTTCCTCAATAGAGAAAAATCTCGCTACTGGAGAGCGAATTTCATCCAGTGTGATCTCGTCAATAGCTCCTTCACCATCAAAATTAATCCAAACAAGTCCCCCAGCACCAGCTTCTCTTGCCATGTCAGTAAGTCGATCTAATCCTTTTCGTGACGTGTCAGCCCCACCAGGAACCACGAACCCTCGTAATCGTTGACCACTACTAGCAGCCTCACTAAAAACCTTGAAATCACTATCCACCGCATGCTTCGTCAAATCTTGTAAGTACAATTCATAGCGCAGATCTGGCTTGTCGGTTCCATAACGCTCCATCGATTCGGCATATGTAATCCGTGGAAATTCACGATTCATCGTGAGCTTATCTGCCACCAAATCACCTAACTGGCAGAAAAGAGATTGTGTCAGCGCCATAACATCTTCTTCCGTTACAAAGGACATTTCAAAATCTAATTGAGTGAATTCTGGTTGTCTGTCTGCACGGAGATCTTCATCACGATAACAACGTGCGATTTGGTAGTATCGCTCCAACCCTGCAACCATTAATAATTGTTTCCACTGTTGAGGGCTTTGTGGAAGCGCATAAAAGTGTCCTGCATGTACTCGACTGGGAACTAAGTAATCACGTGCACCTTCTGGCGTTGCGAGCCCCAGTACGGGCGTCTCTACTTCGATGAAGTCATGGTCATCCATAAACGAACGAATCGATTTAACTATCTGGTGACGCAGCCGAAGATTATTTTGCATTCGCTCTCGTCGAAGATCGAGATATCGATATCGTAACCTTGTGGCCTCATCAACATTACTGTCCTGATTCAAGGGGAATGGTGGCGTAAGCGATTCATTAAGAACGTTAATTTTGTTGGCCTTGACTTCAATTTTGCCAGTCGATATTTCTGAATTGATTGCACCTGGTTTTCGTTCAACTATTGTTCCGCCAATCTGCAAAACATATTCGACTCGCAGATCACTTGCCGTTTGATGCAAAGCAGAGTCATCGTCTGGATTAAAAACTATTTGTACAATCCCTGAGGAATCTCGCAGGTCAATGAAAATCAGATTTCCATGATCACGGCGGCGATGTACCCAACCTGTAAGTAATACATCCGCACTCACATGAGTTTCATTGAGTTCGCCACATTTATGGGTCTGATACGATGTCAATTCCATTAGTAGCCCTGTCTTTCAGAAAATTTGCTTAGGGTATCGATAATTTTACCTCGTTTCAAAATCATGGAATTGCTCTTCCTGCCAAATCACCAGTAAGTATTCCTTGGTTCACCGCTGGAGTGCCGTTAACCAACACATACTCAATTCCCGTTGGTCCGTTCACTGGATCCTCGAAGCTGGCCAAATCATGAACCTTCGCATCATCTAAAACGACAATATCTGCGAAATTGCCTTCCCGCAACACACCTCGATCCGTTAAACCAAAGCGGTCTGCGGGAAGTGCGGTTAATCTGTACGTCAGTTCTTCAATTGGGACATTGTGTCTTCGCCTGAGTGGCCCGATTACTCGAGCAAATGAACCATAAGCCCTAGGATGAGGCAGCCCTTCGCCATCCAATAAAGGGATGCCGTCACTGCCCAACATATAATCGTCACGAGCCAAGAGTTTTATAACGTCAGATTCAATTTGTCTTGTCACTGACACAGACGATGGTGGGATAGCTCGAAAACCGCATGCCAGTTGTTCTTCAACCATCACCTCTATAATCATTTCTTCTATTGATAAAGCACGATCGCTCGCCACGTCGGCGAATGAAAACCCAGTCAGTGAGCGGTTCCTCTCGGAAATCATTCGTGTGAATGCAGCCTGACCCAAAGCACCAGGAAAAAGCGTACGCAGAGAATCAATCAATTTCTCTCGATTGACACCTTGTTGAAGTCGCTGCAAGAGAGCATCGATACCCCCTTCGTGAAATTCTCCTCGTAAAAAATATCCTGGAATTGTCGCGTTGGCGGCGTATGGGTAGCATTCAAGAGTGACATCTGCGCCCATTCTTTTCGCTTTGTCAATGGGAGCCATCAACTCGTCTACCCGCCCAGCAGATGCTGGTCGAGTCATAAAATGGGAGATGTGTACTTTAATGTCCCTGATACGCGCTATTGCTAAAGCCTCATCTATACCTGAACCGTATTCCGCTCTTTCGTCGTTATGATTTCGTACGTGAGTCACATAGACTCTGTCCAAATCCTTTATAGGCTCACAAAGCCCTAATAATTCCTGAGTGTCACTATATGACTGGGGATAATATGACAGCCCGGTCGACAAACCTACTGCACCTTCGTCTAGACCTTTCCGAACGATCACCTGGGCCTTTACTAAATCATCACCCCGTAGGGGTGCATCCGTGAAACCTAGAACATTTAATCGAACTGGACCATGTGGAACGAGTACCGCAACATTCGGACCTGTCTTGCGATCGTAGTGGCCACGTAAGGCCGAAATGCTCGACATATCCAAATCTAATGGCGGGTCGCCCAGTATCCCCGCAAGATATCTGGCATGATCTTTGTAAGCGGCTGGGTCCAGAGGTGCCCAACCCATTCCATCTTGCGTAAGAATCTCCGAAGTTACACCCTGTCGTATACTATGAATTCCTTGAGGTTCTTTAAGCAGCACCCCATCAGCGTGTGAATGAGTGTCGATAAACCCAGGTAACACCACTAAACCTGTCGCATCAATTTCTTGATGACCATTCGTGCTGCTCAAATCACCAACACTGACTATTCGGTCACCAACTACTCCAACATCACCAAGGAATTTCTCTTTCCCTGAGCCGTCTACTATCGTACCGCCGAAAATTTTAATATCAAACATTTGAACATCCTAATATTTTGTTTAAACTGAATCGTACCTGACTACCTATCATGAGAGTTCGAATCCAACATCACCATCACGAGTTGCTTTAATTACCTTCTCGCCGGCTAACCATTCAAGCACAGAATTTCCGACTAATTCGCGACGCCAGCTCTGTAAAATTCTCAATTCAGGCTCGCTTGAAACTGTGTCCGAAGAAAGAAACCAATGCACAAGTTCATCAATTTCCGATCTGGTTGCAATAAATCTTGAAGCTATCCCTACGGCTTTGGCTTCCTTCTGAATAATCGCGCTGAGAATCGAAGACAGTGATGCTGAATTAAATTTCCGCGTGTTTTTCTTATCGGTCAGTTTAATAGGGTTGTCTTTCCCCGATGAAACGGCCTCAATCAATGAGTCGCCGAAATTTCGAATCTGACCCGACGTAAGCCCACGTATTACAGTCATTTCCTCAACCGAATCCGGCATTGCTCTCGAAATTTCAATCAAGGTCCTGTCACTCAGGATACGCACGCGGGGTATATTGTCCTCCCGTGCCTTTATCTCACGCCACGCAGCTAAATTCCGGAGAACTCCCATCTCAGTCGGACGAAGTGATTTTACTTTGTCGACCTTTAGATAGGCCAAATCAACAGATGGACGAGCTGACCATAACTCAGCAAATGAGTCACATTCAGTTAACACGTATTCAAGTCTTCGAGTTTGACGTAGCTTGATTTCCAGATGATTCCAACATGCCAGCAAATACTCAACATCGTTAGCAGCATATAAAAGTTGTTTTTCACTCAGTGGTCTCTGCATCCAATCGGAAAACTGCGAGGCCTTATTTAAAAGAACTCCAGTAATCTGATCGACTAGATTGCTATACCCGACCTGATCCGTAAAACCGGCAAAGGCAGCGGCAATTTGAGTATCAATAAAGTTTGAAGCTCTAACACCAAACTGATCACCTAGAATCTGTAAGTCAGCCTGTGAAGCATGAATCACTGTACAGATATGCGCGTCTTCCACAAGCGCCATTAGTCCTGTTACGTCTACCTGAATTGGATCTATCAGCGCGATATTAGGCTGATTAATCTCCCCCCACGCAATCTGCACCAATGCAAGCTTTGGAGAGTAAAATCCCTCAGTAACAAATTCCAGGTCCAAGGCAAATATGCCAGCTTCTTGGACCTCCTGAATGATTCGAACTACGTCACTTTGCTCAACAATTAGGGGACGACTTTTAGGTGTTGTTTTTGGCACAAGCAGAGGTTACTACAAGTTTGTTTCACCGGCGCTATGGGATTCGGTCGGCAATAGTAAATATTTGGTTAAAACAGATTGAACCCCTATTGTCTGCAAACAATCGTTACACTATTGGTGAGTCTACTAAACAAACTCAGTGACTCGTATCAAGGGGGGTATCCGGATGAAAGCTGCTATATATCATGGCGCGCACGAACAATTGACTATCGAAAATGTCGAACTTGATGAGCCAAAGGGCTATGAATTAGTTGTGAGAACGGCGGCCTCAGGGGTCTGCCACTCAGACTTGCATTTTGTTGATGGGTTCTATTTCATGCCAGGGCCGGCAATTCTCGGTCATGAAGCTGCAGGAATAGTGGAAGCAGTAGGGCCTCTCGTCACAGAAGTAGTCCCGGGCGACCATGTGATCGCGTGCCTATCTATTTATTGTGGAAAATGTGATCGCTGCCTAGTTGGCGAAACACATCTCTGTGGGAATAAGCCAGTTCGGGACCCTGACGTTAACCCCGGCGTTTTATGGGATGGTAAAGGTGTACGTCAATTCGCCGGATTGGGCTCTTACGCTGAAAAAATGCTTTTACATGAAAATGCCGTTGTGAAAATTGACAAGGACATGCCATTTCAACAGGCAGCATTAATTGGCTGTGGCGTCACAACCGGTGTTGGTGCTGCACTTAAGACGGCGAAAGTCCAAGCTGGTTCAACCGTAGTCGTGTTTGGAGCGGGTGGAGTTGGCTTATCTGCAATTCAAGGGGCTCGAATCGCCGGAGCACGTACAATTATCGCTGTTGACCGTATCGAGCATAAATTAGCCACAGCCCGTGAACTCGGTGCAACCCACAGCGTAGACGCGTCAACAGAAGATGCTGTGCAAAAAGTACAGGAATTGACTGGTGGTGGGGCAGACTATGCGTTCGAGTGTGTAGGGTTAAAAGTGCTGGCAGAACAATGCTGGGCAGCTATCCGCCCCGGTGGGACTGCGACAGTGGTGGGAATGATTCCTCAAGGTGAAATGGTGGAAATTCCGGGACCAGAGTTCCTACGTGAAAAGAAAATTCAAGGCTCGAGCATGGGATCCAATCACTTTAAGGTTGACATGCCTGTGTATATAGACTTCTACAAAAGAGGCCTCTTACAGTTAGACGAAATGATCACACAGACTGCTCCGCTTTCAGACGTGAATGATCGTCTTCGGGCAATGCGCGATGGTGAAGTCGCACGGAGTGTTCTCCTTTTTGACTAATAACTAAGTCAACAAGACTAAAGTAGAAAAACCCCTGATAAATCAGGGGTTTTTTACTTAGAAATTAACTAAAAATCACAGTTCACGCTATACTTCCGAGGATCTATAAAATAATTTTTGTAAAAAACAATTGAGCACATAAGGAGCAACATGGCGTACCCGGAATACGAAAACTTGATGATTGATCGTTTAGGAAAAGACGATCAGATTGCCCGAATTACACTAAATAGGCCAGAAAAAATGAATTCTCTTTCTCAAGAATTACTATTCGAGTTTCGGGATGCACTGGAAAATTTAGAGCCTGATGATACGGCTCGCGTGATCATCATTCGAGGAGCTGGCAGAACTTTTTCTGCCGGTTATGACCTTACTCCGGCAAAGGGGACAGGCGCAGATGCTGTTGCTAGAGAATTCAAAACCGTAGATGACGAAGGACGACGACTTTGGCAAGGTGTACGTGCCGGAATGCAAAGAATCACTAACATCCACATGTACTTTTGGAACCTACAGAAGATAACGATTGCTCAGGTACACGGCTATGCTATTGCTGGTGGATGTGAATTATCTATGATGGCAGATCTAGTTGTGTGTGCAGACGACGCGCGTTTTGGCCATCCTGGATTACGCTTCGCGGGAACAAGAACATCAATGATTCTCCCGCTCCTAATCCCAATGAGAAAAGCAAAAGAACTCTTTTATACAGGTGACAATATTTCTGGTACTGAAGCTGCTGAGCTCGGCATGGCCAACAAGGCAGTGCCCTTCGATCAGCTTGAAGAACAAACTCTCGCCTTAGCCGAGCGTGTTGCAAATCTCCCTGCCGATCACCTCGCACAGCTAAAAATACACATGAACCGCTTTCACGAGAATATGGGGATATATTCGAGCGTACATTCGAGTACTGACCTTGATGCAGCTGGTACCTTCACTACTCAATCTTACGGATGGAGTGACAAGTTCAAAGAGGGTGGATTGAAAGAAGCCTTAGCATGGAGAGATGGCCCGTACCAGGATTACTCTGCAACTCCAAGAAATTAATAATGTCACGATATAAGGGCTGAGAGCCAATAGGAGAACAATATGACCAAGACAAGTTCTATCGACACTGGTACCGAGGAATTGCTAGCTGAACTTAAAGAAGGTGTTCTCACGCTAACTCTCAACCGGCCCGACCGTCTTAACGCAATCAACGGTCCTATGCTCAAGGCTCTTTCAGAGCAATTACAGCGAGCAAACCGGAATCCAGAAATTCGTGCGATTATTTTAACTGGAGCTGGTAGAGGTTTTTGCTCTGGGCTTGATCTGACGCAGCAAGTCGATCAGAAAAATAAAAATGAAAGTGATTTATCCAATCCACCCCAGTTTGATCTGTTCGATCTAACTCAGTCACCGCCACTTGCACTTTATCGAATGGATAAGCCGGTTATATGTGCGGTGAACGGTGCGGCCGCGGGTTATGGAATGGATCTTTCTTTGCTTTGCCATATTCGAATCGCAGGTGAAGGTGGAAAGTTTGCCTTTACAACGGTTCGAAGAAATCTACTTCCAGAGTCTGGTGCTACTTGGTTATTACCGCGACTGGTAGGCCAAGGGAAAGCAGCTGAACTGCTCCTACGTGGTGTCACACTCTCTGCAGAAGAGTGCCTGGAGCATGGTCTGGTCAATAAGGTAGTCCCAGACGAAGCACTCCAGCACACTGCCGAACAGTGGGCCAATGAAATTGCCGCTCACGCACCTGCTTCAGTTCAAGCTACTACAAGGATGCTGCGTTTAGGTCAAGATGAAAGTTTTGAATCAAGTGCAGATCATTTAATGGGATATCTTAGAAGTCTAATGAAAATGGATGACTTCAAAGAAGGTTTATCCGCTTTCTTTGAACGAAGAGATCCAGACTTTAAAGGAAACTAAACTAACTTGCTTCAACCTAATAAAACTTAGACTAAGTTAAGCTCGATGCTATGTTGTCCCTCTGAGTCGCGGGTCAAGAAGATCTCGCATCGCATCGCCCCAGAAATTGAAGCCCATGACCGTTAATCCAATCGTCAGACCAGGTGCCCAAAGCATCCAGATTTGACGTCTAAAGTATTCACGAGCCTCGCCCGCAAACATCTGGCCCCATGATGGCTCGCCCGCCGGACCAAATCCTAGAAATGATAAACCAGCTTCAGCAAGAATTGCGTTTGGCAGCGCCAAAGTACTACTAACAATGATCAGTGGAAGGATATTCGGCAACACATGCTTAGACATAACACGAATTGAATTCGCTCCATATGACTCGGCCGCTTCTACAAAGGGTCTGCTTCTAACTTCTAGTGCAGCCGAGCGATAAATACGCGTCACACCCCACATTCTGGTAAACGACAGGGTCACAACTATAGCCAGAATTTCACTCACTCCCGCTTGTCGCGCAATCTGTGCTGCAATTATAAGTAAAACAAGGTCCGGAAGAGCAAGTCCCGCGGTGACCATCATACTCATGAAAGAATCAAATGTCTTACCTAAATAAGCCCACATAATACCCATAACTGTCCCTGCAACACCACTCAATATCACAGTCCCCATCCCCACAAAAAGCGAGAGTCGGGCTCCATAAATAAGTCTCGATGCGATATCTCTACCTACATAGTCCGTTCCCACCAAATGCTCCCACGATGGTGAAAGAAAGCGGTCTCCTAAAGACTGTTTATACGGGTCAAAAGGGACAAGCCATGGCGCGAAAAGCGCTATCACCAAGAAAATTACGACTATGACGCCACCAAAGAAACCTAACGGCCTCCGTACAGCGAATCTGCCCATACCGGACAATTTCTGCACAAGCCAAGGTCGGTCATCCTCAGGAATGAGCTCAAAAAATTCTTCTTCAGTGGATGATGCTGTCTGTTGCTCCGACATATTCACACCTCGCTAACTGTATCGAATTCGTGGATCAATCCAAGCGTAGGAAAGATCCACAAGAAAGTTTGTTATTGAAATTATTAACGCAAAAACTAAAACCATGCTCTGAATTACAGGAATATCAAAATCACCAACTGCATCAACAATGTATTTCCCCATACCAGGTAGGGTAAAGAATCTTTCAAAAATTACATTTCCTGCAATTAAAATCGGGACAACCAAACCAAAAAGCGTGACAACCGGAATCATCGCATTACGCATTGCATGCCTGACAATTACCATTCGCTCCACAACACCCTTCGATCGGGCCGTTCGAATGTAGTCCTGCCGCAACACCTCTAGCATCGTAGCTCGCATATACCGAACGAAGACACTACCCGGCGTCAATGCGATCAGCACGACCGGTAGCCACATAACGCTTAAATGTTGAACCGGATCAACCCAGAGATGCTCAAAACGAATATCAGGAGCCCACCTCCACCACTTAGACGCATATTCAACCACTAATGTCGCAATCCAAAAGTTCGGGAACGCACTAAGTGCAATAGCATAACCACGCACCGTGTAATCCACCGAAGTGTCCTGTTTAACAGCTGTCAATGCTCCAAGCGGCACCGCAATAACCGCGGACAATACGAGAGCGACCAAACCAAGTTCTACAGACACGGGAAGTCTCCACTTGAGTTCATCCCACACCGGCCGTTCGCTAATTACTGAGGAACCAAGATCGCCTTGTAGTAAGTTTCCAGCCCAAGATAGATAACGCTGTAAAATCGGCTGATCGAGACCGGCCCTTGCCAGAGTTTGACGCACCATCTCTGGATCGGCAAGCTGCTCCTCAGGTACTAGAAAATATGATATCGATTCCGTCCAGTCCGCCGGATCAAATGATCGATCGGATATAAAGAATGGTCCTATTACGTGAAGTAGCAGGAAAATAAGTACCGTAACCATCCAAATCGAAACGAGCGTCAAGATAGCTCGCCGGATAATATAAGACGTCATTGCAAAAGCTCCTAGACAAATCTCTCACGAATATTTCACAAGCGTAAAAACTAACCGAAGGACTGATATCAGTTAATATCAGTCCTTCGGTACTAAAATCAAGTGCTAGCTTAGCCGAGTAGCTGCTTCCGCAGTGGCTCGTCAATCCAAACTTGCGAGAAACGCTGTTGTTCCTCGTACTCAAGGTGGTCACGACGCCATCCCCAGTTCTTAGTGAACGGCCAGCTTAATGCATACGGTGCAACCGCATACGGCCAACCTGCAGGGATACAAGGCATTCGTTCCACATTGTCTACCTGCCACTGACGAATCATCGCAAGCTGAGTTTCCTGATCCGTTTCACCACGAATGGCTAGGATTGCAGCATCTGAGGCACTCGTGCCTTCAATCGCGTCAACCTCAACTGGATTCTTGTACTCATTCTTGTGCTGGTTACCACCAGGTGTATACGCGACGTGCTGTCGTGTTCCCTGAGAATACAAGTCAGCAAACATTGTCTGTGATACGAATGGGAGACCACCCGCACCACCCTGCTTAGCTGCCCAAATAATGCCATCAAAGTCACCACTTCCGTAGTAATAATGTGGCAAGTAGTCAGTCTTGTAGTCTGGGTGTTCGGCTTGCACACTGAAGTGGCCATCCTGCTCAAAGAAACCTTGATAAGCCTCTCCCACACGTGGGAATGTTGTACCGTACTCAGTAGTAGAAATCCACTTCATCGGCAACGGAGTGCCCATTTCCATACCAGCTGCAGCCATCAGTTTTGCTGCTTCTTCAGGATTACGGTAATACAACTGACTCTGTGCAGCATTGTATTGCTGTCCATAATCCATAAATTCTTTACCAGCAGGGTCAACCCAGTAATCGTTATAACCGGACGATATACCCATACCGTGAATTCTTGCCTTGGTCGGCCATCCCTTGTCACGGAATGCTGTCAAGTCATAGAACGTGTCATTTATAAGCTCTCTGTCAATCAGCATAGAAAGTGCCTGTCGTGCCCTTTGGTCACGCCAGATAGAGCCTGGCCTTAAGCCGAATGCAATACCCCAGTTACCCTTTTGAACTGGTTCCTGCCATACATCGAGCTCAGGAATCTCTTCCTTAGTAGCAATAATGTCTTCCTGACGAGTCTGGCTCCACCACAACTGACCAGCCTTAAACTGAGCCTGTCGCTGAGCATACTCATCAATAATCGGGTTATCAAAACCATCCATCAGAGGCTTGTTTACACCCCATGCATTTGGATTAGCTCGCCAGCGCATAGCGACTGAACGGTCCCAGCTGTCAAGCATCCATGGGCCAGTACCGCGAATGTCATCTCTTGGATTATATTTTTCAGCAATAGCTTCCTGTGGCTGAATCATGAACCAACGCTGGTACGCGATGGCAGCTAGTATGTCACCGAAACTGAAAGCCATATCAATTCTAACGGTGTGATCATCGACAGCTACCATATCAATAATTGGAGCGTCATCACTTCGAGAGTGTGCAAGATCTGCTGCTGAGTTTGAAACAGCCTCAAATTTCTTCCACGACTGAACTACGTCTTCCGCAACAAATGGTCGGCTATTTGTGGGGGGACGTGGGTCCCACTTAGCGTCTTTCCGAAGATTCAAAATTAATGTAGTGTTATCAGCAAATTCCCAGGACTCGGCAAGCCCAGCCTGAACATTACCTTTAGCAGTCTGGTCACCCAAACCTGGCTCAAACTCAAGAAGTGTCTGATAAGCCCAACGAGAATAGTAGGCGGCCTTATACGAGGTTGCCTGTAGCGGGTCAACCTGCTCCGGCTCTGCTTGGGTAATTCCTTTAAAGATACCGCCGCGCGTCGCCTGAGCTGTGGTATCAACTCTTGGAGTCAAAATTCCAGTCTCTGTCGCAGCAGCTTGCTGAGCAACAAGTGCCTGAGTTGCAGCTGCAGTCGCTGCGCTACTTCCGCCACCTGAAGAGGTTGCAGCTACTTCTGCTTCATCTCCACCACCACACCCGATAAGTGCAGCTCCACCTAATCCCATTAATCCAAGTGCGCCCCCACGCATCACAGATCGGCGGGATACTGAACGTCTAGACCAATAACTTCCGGACATACAAACCTCCTCTTAGAGAAACCCGATTGTGGATCACTCTTGTTGCTTAGCGGAAGTATCTAGCATCAAAAAAGGTTTGTCAACTGCGATTCTCCATCAACAATCTAGTATCGATATAATTATTTTCATGGTCCAACTTTCATTCAAAGCAGAAGATATAAAGTTTGCGTATCTCGCTACGATCTATAGCCTTGGCTCGCCAGGAAATACGCAGGAAGAAGTATCTCGAATTAGAGAGATACGAGATTTACTGAAAAATGATATCAACAAGGCAACCTCAACCATATCTTTTTCAAACAGCGAAATCATCAAGCTCGGTGCAGCCCTGAATGGTGTCATCAATGAACTTAAACAATTTGCTATAAGTAACGGTCGGTCAATGGTGCCTGAGTTTGGTAATGCTGTGCAAGTCCTATTTCCTGAAACAAAATTAGAGCCCGGTATCGCTCTAGATTTAATCGAATCTCCTGTGAAGTTAAAACAGCAGATGTCTGTCACTATAAGCGAGGCATTACAAGCAACGGAGAGCGCGCAAGAAAATATCCAGAAACCTAAGTCAACTTGGAAATTCTGGAAGAAGCCGTCAACTTAAGTAATCATGCACCGTTTGAGTGTTGCCTTCGAGTCAACAAGTTGTGCTGCAGATCTAGAAACTTACTGACCAATAAATACAATTAAAGCATCACCATCCCAGCCTCACTAAAAGACCAGTCGATAATTTATCTGGTTGATTGCTGCGATCTCGCTGATGCTGGTCGTCCGAGAAACGAAAGCTGTGACTTATTCTCTCTGCCAAAGGTACTGAAATACTAGCTGCGCCATTTTTTACAGCAAGTTACAGATGTGAGTATTTCTGCCGAAAGTTTGAACGGGGCTAAGAGACGAGTCCGACTAGGCCGTTATTTTAGCTCGAGCGGCATCCTTGTCGGTAAACCACAGAGCATTAATCTCCGTAAACGCTGCCTCTTCTTCTGGAACGTCATCCTCTGCATAAACGGCAGATACCGGACAAGCAGGTTCACATGCTCCACAATCAATACACTCATCAGGATCGATGTAGAGAATTTTATCAAGGCCCTCTTCGAAGTGTATGCAGTCAACCGGACATACATCAACACATGACTGGTCCATGGTGTCAATACAGGGAGTTGTAATCACATAGGTCATTTCTCAAAACCTTTCACTACTAAATACTGCTTACGGAGTCAATGATGCTACTGCTGGGGGAGTTATGTCAACTCCCGCACTAAACATCTAGAGAATTAGGGTCCAAACCCTCTAAAAAGGGGAGACTCTCATGCTCGATAATTGAACCACCCTCTTGGAGTGGAAGTGCTGTCACTCTAACACTCCCGTCAGAATTCAAGTTAACTCGAAGCGCATGGCCCCCATTGTGACCTCCAAGACCCTCTGACGCGCCGCTATATGCAGCAACGGTGTCTCCAGCAGCAACTCGAGTCATTTGCTCCCAATGACCCAAGGCTACATAGTCTCGCCCACTGGCAGCTAGTTCACTCTCGAGTATATGGAATGAGTGATGAAGCAGTGCCTTTGGATGTATGAAATGACCATGCCCAACTGCAAGCGACCAAGCATATTGGCCTCGCTCAGGGATTCCTTCAAAAGGTGAAAAATCCATCAATGTCTCTGTGTGTGACCTTCCCCAAATCTCAAGATTTAAATCTTCAAACACAGCAGTTTCCCCATCGCGTCCGCGTAAGAGCGTGACGTTAGGCGCCAAGGTCGCTAAATCAAATCTGTCATATACAGAGTAAGGACCGACATGATCATGATTACCTGGACCAATAACCGTTGGACGATTCAATCTCGCTAATTCAGACGCAGCGAATTGTAAAGTTGTTTCTTTCACACGGGAATTATCAAAAAAATCTCCAGCAATTATTACCAGATCAGCATCTTCAGCGATTGCTAAATTTACGACTGCTGTAAAAGCCTCCTCTAAGTGAACGCTATCGCCACTGTTTCCCGCGTCATAAGCACCGAGGTGCACATCACTTGTATGTACAATCTTTAAATCAGGACGTAAACTGCTAGTCATCTTTCACCTCTGTCATTTAATAATCTCTAGGGTATATTTACACCCATTTTCATTCAACTGCGTCGAGAGCTTATCTCTCTGCAGCTATTTTTGGCTGCATCGAATTCAAGCTATCTGCCAGTGCCTCAGATAAGCCCGAGATCGGAACACGTATTTGCTTCATGCTATCCCGCTCCCTAATCGTGACTGCCTCGTCATCCAGAGACTCAAAGTCAACAGTTACACAAATCGGTGTCCCTATCTCATCCTGCCTTCTATAACGCCGGCCAATCGACTGCGCATCATCATATTGTGTACGGAACTGAGTCTTTAATCTGTCGTGGACGCCCCTAGCAGTTGGGCTTAATTTTTCGTTACGGGATAACGGCAGGACGGCAACATTGACTGGAGCAATGCTGGGGGCGAATCTAAGCAGGGTCCTCGTCTCATCACCTACGATTTCTTCGTCGTAAGCATCCAGCAACAAGGTAAGCATTAGTCGGTCCACACCAGCCGCTGGTTCTATGACATGGGGTACCACATGCTCATTACGTTCTTGATCAAAAAATGTCAGTTTTTGACCTGAATGACTTGAGTGCTGTGTAAGGTCGAAGTCTCCTCGATTTGCGATTCCTTCAAGCTCGCCCCAACCCCAAGGAAAATGGACTTCAATATCCGTGGTTCCCCTTGAATAGTGAGATAGTTCCTCTTGCTCGTGTGCCCGAAGTCTAAGGTGTTGTGGACGAATTCCTAAAGAAAAATACCAATTAAGACGCTCTCGTTTCCAATACTCATACCACTCAGCAGAATCTTCCGGGTAGCAGAAAAATTCCATCTCCATCTGTTCAAATTCGCGAGTTCGGAAAATAAATTGCTTAACTGTTATTTCATTTCGAAAAGATTTGCCAATTTGTGCAATACCAAAGGGCAATCGTTGCCGCATAGAGGACTGCACCTGGGAAAAATTTACGAACATTCCCTGAGCAGTTTCTGGACGCATATATGCTCGTCCACTCTCATCTGAAACCGGACCCACTATCGTGCTCAACATCATGTTGAACTGTTTTGGATCGGTAAACCCTTGATTATCTTTACAGGTAGGACACGACCCATCTGGGCTCTCTTCTAATAACAGGTCCTCACGAAATCTTGCTTGACAATTGAGACACTCAACCAATGGGTCATGAAATGCATCGAGGTGCCCTGCAGCAGCCCACACTTTAGGGTTAGTTATTATGGCGGCCTCAAGTCCAACTATATTGTCACGCTCTTGCACCATCGATTTCCACCAAAGCTCTCGGATATTTCGCTTGAGCTCCACGCCAAGCGGCCCGTAATCATAGGCAGCCGCGAATCCACCATATATTTCAGCTGAGGGGAATACAAAACCTCGACGTTTCGCCAAGGAAGTAATCGTTTCTATATCGGCTTTCATTTCTGAAGGCGCGTCGATTTCATTATCGGTCATAATCCACACCTCTCGCTCACTAACGATAAGTTACCTCGAGTAGACGTTGAAACCAACCACTGCTTAAACCAAGCAATCGGCATCATAGTCGTGTCAAAAACGGGTTGAATTGCAATTCGTCCTCAATGGTCGTTTTAGGGCCATGACCGCTGTATACAAGAGTATCAGGTGACAAACTCATAAGATGATTTTTGATTGAATTCATTAGTTGCTCACTATTCGAACCTGGAAAATCTGACCGCCCAATTGAACCTTGAAACAATACGTCGCCAGTAAATACGTGGCCCTGCCCGTATATACAAATATGTCCTGGTGTATGACCCGGAGTAAATAAGATCTTATACCGGATCGAATCGCCTATCAAAATTTCTTCACCATGCACCAAATATCGATCTGGAACGCGGGGTAAAGAGATCTCACGACCATACCAAGTTAAAGCTGATGGTGCTTGTTGCTCGATAAGCGGGTAATCAAGTTCATGCATTACAAATATCGCCTGCGGAAAACTCGAAAGAATCTCATACACCGACCCACTGTGATCGAGATGAGCATGTGTGACTAAGACCACTGTAACATTCCAGTCATTTTGCTGAAATTGTGAAACCAGCTCTCTTCCATTATCACCAGGGTCTATAACCATCACATCTCGAGTACGCTCATCGCCTACAACATAGCAATTCGCTTGTAGGCGCCCAACCACAAAATTTTGAAAAATCATTTATTAGGTCTTAATAAATCGATCAACCGGCAATACAAACACTACTGCCCCACCTGCAGTGATCTGGACGATTCGAGACGAAAAGGCCGCATCACCAGCAAGTGGCAGACCCTGAAGTGGTACCATTTCTTCTCTCTCTTGGCACTCAGACTTCACGATTTCGAGTACCCGATCCACATCGGCGTGATTTACGCCACTTAACAAAGTTGAAGATCCTTTTCGAAGAAAGCCACCTGTACTACCAATCCGAGTGATGCTGAACTGAGATTGTATCAGAGCACTACTTAGTGCATCTGCATCATCTTGAGCAACTACCATTAGAACAATACGATCCACCTGTGACTCTGCAGACATAAAATTCTCTACATCCTCTCTAAAAGGTCTTCTGAAGATAAATAGTAATACATCGGACCGGTTTTAACTAAGAGTCTGGTGTAATTGGGATGTCGCTTGCAGAATTAACTTCTACTAAAGCGCTTATTGAATCGTTCCACTCGTCCGGCGGTGTCGACAATTCGTTGTTCACCCGTAAAGAAAGGATGACAATTAGAGCAAACATCAACCTTTAGATTTTCCTTAGTTGACCTGGTTTCCCAGGAAAACCCGCATGCACAGGAAATATTAGTCGAGACATAGTCCGGATGAACTTCATTTTTCATAATGATTATCTAACCTCAAAACTGTCGCCTAATTACTAGGCAGGATTAACTGACACTTTCTTTCTTCGCCCCTTGGCGTAAGGCGCAAAATCAACAACACCGTCAATCTTTGCCCATAAGGTATGGTCTCGCCCTACCCCTACGTTCTCACCTGGATGAATCTTGGTTCCTCTCTGTCGAACTATGATGGACCCAGCTGACACAACTTCACCGCTGTATTTTTTTACACCCAACCGCTTACTATTAGAATCTCGTCCGTTGGCAGTTGAACCACCAGATTTTTTATGGGCCATATCCTACTTCTCTCTGAAATACCTAGGAGGTGATTTGATTGATTTGTAAGCGCGTCATCAACTGGTGATGACCTTTCTTTTTCGCCTGACGTGTTTTATTCTTGAAATGAAAAAAGAGTACTTTATTAGCTCTCGTCTGTTCGACTACTTGAGCAGTCACAACCGCACCCTCGACGTTAGGAGTGCCGACTCGTGTTTCGCTTTGTTCTCCGCCCACTAATAATACGTCATCGAAGTTCAGCATATCGCCCGGGTCGCCAGTGATACGCTCTACGTCCAGTATATCGCCTTCTTCAACGCGATATTGTCGACCTCCGGTACGGAAGATGGCGTACATCAAAACCTCACAACTCTAATTTAATCAATAATTCAAAACGAAGCTCTAGAATATGACGGACATCTATTTACCGTCAATATCGAAGTTTAATCACGACCCCCATACGAGTCCAGGTTTGCCTTGATTTGGTTTCCTGTCTTGATCTTCCTTAGACTTCTTAGATACCGTCGCACCGGAGCCTGTCGATGTAACGTCATCCACACGTGCAGCTCTATATTCTCCACTTGGGTCAAGAATCTTAATTAAATCCTCTCCCTCAATCGTTTCCACCTCAATCAAGTGCTCAGCGAGGCGATCTAATACCTCTCTCTTATCACGCAAGATTTGTTTGCATCTCTCGTGTGCTTCTGCGATCAGTCGCTTTACTTCCGTATCAATCTCCTCAGCAGTTTTCTCTGAGTAATCTCTTTCTTCACTGATGTCACGACCTAGAAACACCATAGACTGGCGCTTGCCAAAGGTGCGGGGGCCCATAACTTGAGACATCCCCCATTGAGTGACCATATTCCGAGCAATCTGAGTGACCTTACCAATATCGTCATGTGCCCCCGTGGTCATTTCGCCAAATACTAACTCTTCCGATACGTGCCCACCGAGTGCCATGGTCATCATAGCTTCGTAATATGACCGGTCCTGTAGCTGTCGATCGTCGTTGGGTAACGATCTAGTGAACCCACCAGCCATACCTCGGGAAACGATTGTTACTTTGAATGGCACATCAGCATTATCAGAAAAATATCCTGCTACTGTATGGCCCGCCTCGTGGTAGGCAACAATTTTTTTCTCGGCTGGTGTAATAACCCGAGATTTACGTTCAGGACCAGCTATCACACGATCAATTGACTCATTCAGTTCATCAGAACTTATTCGTTTTAAATCTCGCCGAGCTGCCAAAATTGCTGCTTCATTCACCAAATTGGCCAAATCAGCTCCACTGAAACCCGGTGTCTGCTTAGCTACAGTTTCAAGATTCACGTCGACATCTATCGGCTTACCTTTCGAATGCACATCCAATACCTGTCGACGCCCCTTGACGTCAGGCAATGCAAGCATAACTTGTCGATCGAATCTACCCGGCCTTAATAAAGCTGGATCAAGGACATCTGGTCGGTTAGTAGAGGCCAGTACTATAACACTTGCCTCCGATTCAAACCCGTCCATTTCCACCAAAATTTGATTCAAAGTTTGCTCACGCTCATCATGCGAACCACCTAAACCAGCGCCTCGTTGGCGGCCGACGGCATCGATCTCGTCAATAAATACGATAGCTGGTGCTTGCTTTTTCGCTTGGTCAAATAAATCTCGAACACGAGATGCACCAACACCTACAAACATCTCGACGAACTCAGAACCAGATAAGTGAAAGAAAGGGACCCCAGCTTCGCCAGAAACCGCTCGAGCAATCATCGTCTTACCTGTCCCCGGCGGTCCAACTAGTAACACCCCATGAGGAATACGGGCACCAAGATTTGAAAATTTTTCGGGGTACTTAAGGAATTCAACGACTTCGCCGAGCTCTTCTACGGCCTCGTCCTGACCAGCAACGTCATCAAAGTTAATCGTTGGTTGCTGTTCATTAAACTTACGCGCTCTGCTCTTACCAAACGACATCGCTTGATTGTTTGCACCACCTGCCTGTCGCATCATAAATAAAATCAGAGCACCTAAAATTATTAACGGAAGAAATGAGATAAATGCGCCAAGCACACCTGAAAGTCTTCCGCCCCCAGATATTTCTACTTCTACACCATCTAAACCTACCGCAATGCCATTGCCACGTAAGATTTCTTCCAAAGAAGATGATGTTTCTTTTCGTGAGATCACCGGCTCGACCTGGTCGATCAGATAAACACGTAAATTATCGTCATCCACCGAAATCTTACTGACATTCCCGGCTTGAGCCTCAGCTATTACCCAAGACAGAGGTCTAGCACCTGTTCCGGTTTGCGGGCGTACTAAAAGAACAACCACTAACACAAGCGTGATTAGCACTAAGAAATAGATAAAAAAGTTTCGAGTCGAACGTGATTTCATTAAATTTGCTTCCCTTAGATCTTAATTTAAGGACAAGAAATGCCAAAATTTCGGAAAACTTAGGCAACCCGCCACACCTAATAGTCAACCATTCGATTATATCATGTGTCAGATGTCAAATTAGATAGAGATACTAGGAAAACAAGCGCCTGAATATAGTGCTAATCCTCATCTTCCTGATCTATATAAAGTTTGCCGTCCCAAGCCCAGTCCTCAACATCATGCTCTGTAAAAATAACATGCGTAGATGCGGGTTCCGTGTGCGCAACATTACAAACTGCATCAGTAATCAAGCGAACAAGCTCTCGTTTCTGAGCAAGTGAACGTCCTGGCAGCATTTCAATTCTGACTATTGGCATAAATTACTCCAACCTGATTGACCTTCATGTGAGGCGTTAATATAGCTGAATAATACTCTGTTGAAAACGATTGTGAGCGATCATCCTCTGGTGAAAGATATTCCAAACGCTCAACCACGACCAGACTGGACATTTGAGGATATGTATTCTCAAATGTCCCCAAGGTTGGTTGCAGGAGTCGATGAAGTTGGCCGTGGAGCTCTCGCGGGTCCTGTCGTGGCTGCGGCAGTGATTTTTCCGCCAGACCTGAATCGCACCGAACCATGGATCGCACGAATCAGAGATTCAAAAAAACTAAATAAGACTTCTCGGCTAGAGTTAGCTGAAATAATTCAAAACAAATGCTACACAGGTCTTGGGGAGATCTCTGCGCATGTAATTGACGCAATTAATATCCGACAAGCCACACTTCTTGCCATGAAAAACGCCGTGAATGGATTGCATATAATGCCCGATCGAGCAATAATTGACGGTGTTGACTGTATCGGGCTAGGCATAGAAGAACAGAGCATAATTGGCGGGGATTCGCGTTCAGTAACCATTGCCGCTGCCTCGATAATAGCTAAAGTTAGGCGAGATAAAATCCTTACTGATCTAGATGATTACTTCGGTGGGTACGGATTTTCAAAACATGTCGGATATGGAACTCGCCAACACATAAAGGCTATTAATGAGCTGGGTCCTTGTGTTGTGCATCGTT
Organism: uncultured Chloroflexota bacterium; assembly: GCA_913051185.1. Classification (GTDB taxonomy): domain Bacteria; phylum Chloroflexota; class Dehalococcoidia; order UBA2979; family UBA2979; genus UBA2979. The sequence continues at coordinate 37,099 of CAJXBM010000010.1, forward strand.
TTTCGTTCAAACCAGTAAAAAATGCTCTGACCCGAACATAGAAGGAGTTGCAAATGAACGATCGAGCTAAATTACTTGGTGTAGCTGGTGAGCGGATTGCCAGTGAGTATCTAGAAAAGCAAGGTTATTTCATCCGAGAAAAGAATGTTGAAATTTCTACATCAAAGTTGTCGGGACAGATTCCGGTGATTGCCGAAAAAGGAGATCTCACGGTAATTGTCGCTGTCAAACTCAGAACGAGTAGAAAGATGGGGCCAAGCCTGAATAACATCTCCCCTGCTAAGCTCGCAAAATTACGAGCACTAGGCAGCGTCTATGCAAAGAAGAACAAGATCCCAGCTGAGCAACAATTTCGTGTGGATTTAGTCTCAATTGAACTCACTGTTGGTGGAGATGTTGGTCAACTCACGCACGTCGAGGGAGAGATTGAAGCTGGTCTAGAAGTAGCAAAGTAATCTAAGCTAAACCACATGACCGTTCGGTTAGCACAAATTAGATTTCTCGCTCTGCTTACAATAGAAGGTAAGTGAGTACATATGCCTATATACACGTTTAACTGTAGCGACTGTGACCGAAAAGTAGATGTGCTTGTTCGCTCACGCTCAAGAATCGGCGAGGCAAAGTGTCCAGCATGCAATGGCAGCAACATTCACCAAATAATTGCAAGAGTTGCTCGAGTACGATCAGCTGGGGAGCGACTAGATAACATTGACGTAGATGCGGAACTCGGCCAGCTTGAGGGAAAAGATCCCGCCGCGTTTTCCAAATGGGCCCGAAAAATGGGTACTCAATTCGACAGCGAGCTTGGCTCTGATTTCCAAGAACTCGCTGACAGAGCTGATGCTGGAGACGATCCGATTGAGCGGTTCGACGCTGAACACACCCTCCGATACCGAATAGACCAAGCCAGAAATCAATCCGCCGACAATTCCGATGACTTCTCGATTTAAAAGCTGAAAGGAGCTCTTGATGCCTCTTTTTGAATATCGTTGCGCCGCGTGCTCGACATTGACGACTGTCCTCATCCGAAACGTTTCGAAAAATGAAACACATCCGACCTGTGAATCTTGTGGCTCGACTAGTGTCACAAAAGTGATGTCGAAAGTGGGACGACTCCGTTCAGCTCAAGATGTCATCGATGAAAAAGGCTCTCCACGAGAGGGTCAAGCCTACGAGGATCCAAGGCAGATAGGCTCCTGGGTGGAAAAACGATTTGAAGATTACGGCATGCCGATTCCCGACGATACTCGCAATATGATCGACGCAGCACGAGACGGGGTCTTCCCGGATGAAATATCTGACCTCTAAAACCAAAAAATTATCTAGCTATCTATCCGCACGTCGCCATTAAGACTATGCACTGTTAATATCGCTCTAGAATTTCATAAGGGTCCTGATGACCAAGATAGAGATGCACGAAGTCACCTCTCCCTTGTAGTTAGGATAATCCACCTAAGAAAGGGATTAGAACATTGGATACAAATATTGAAAGCTTCTTATATGTTGCCTTGATAATCGGTGCAGTCGCGATCGGCTTTGCGCTGCTCAGGGCCCGAGCGGTCATGGCCGCCGATGACGGCAATGACGCTATGCAAGGGATTGCGGTCGCGATTCAGGAAGGAGCTGCTTCCTTCTTAAAGCGAGAGTACACGTTCCTAGCCGCCTTTGTTGCAGCAATGTTCATTGTCCTGCTGCTTTTTATCGATATAGATGTACTCACAAAACTGGAAGATGTAAAGAATCCTGATACATTTAAATTCGCGACATCGATATCCTATGTGATTGGTGCCGCTCTTTCTGCTGGAGCCGGCTATCTAGGTATGATGATTGCCGTACGGGCTAATGTTCGGACAGCTGCATCAGCACAAGATGGTCTAAATAGTGCTTTAAAGGTGGCTTTCAATTCTGGAACAGTGATGGGGATGACCGTTGTGGGGCTAGGTCTATTAGGACTAACCTTGTTATATCTAATCTGGCAGGATCCAGCACCCTTAGCAGGGTTCGCATTTGGAGCTTCTTCGATAGCACTGTTTGCTCGAGTCGGTGGAGGAATCTTCACAAAAGCTGCTGACGTCGGTGCTGACCTCGTGGGTAAAGTTGAAGCAGGAATACCAGAAGACGATCCCAGAAATCCAGCAACTATTGCAGATAACGTGGGCGATAACGTCGGTGACGTCGCCGGAATGGGAGCGGATTTATTTGAGTCTTACGTAGGATCGATGGTTGCCACCATGACTCTTGCAGTACTTGCCGTTGCGGGGGCATCAGCGGTTGGGAGTAAAGAACTTTTCGCTGGTGGTGCCGAATACGGATCTAAACCGATTGTGCTACCGATTTTAATTGCGGCTATCGGTATAGTCTCCGCTATCATCGGTACTTTTTTCGTACGAACCAAAGAAGGAGCGACTCAAGGAGGATTACTTTGGGCGCTGCGAAATGGAGTATTCGCCGCTTCAGGTCTGGTCTTAATTGGTGCTGCGATAGCAATTCAGACACTTGAACTAGACTGGGCGCTCTTCTGGGTAATACTGGTAGGGTTGATTGCAGGTCAAATTATCGGCACGGCAACTGAGGGTTTTACCTCATCCGAAGGCTTCAACATTGGCCCAATCAGCTACAGCCCTACGGTTGACCTAGCTGAACAAGCCGAAGCCGGGGCAGGTCCAATTATTATTGGTGGCCTTAGCTTAGGAATGCTGTCCACTGTAGTTCCGATGGTCACCGTGGTCATCGCATTAATTATTGCGAACAGCCTAGGCGGATTTTATGGAGTTGCATTGGCCGCGGTCGGCATGCTAGCTCCACTAGGAATAACTTTGGCCACAGATGCATACGGTCCAGTTGCTGACAACGCAGGTGGAATAGCAGAACAGGCTGGACTGGATCCTGAGGTGCGTGAACGGACAGATGCCTTAGACCAACTAGGAAATACTACTGCAGCCACGGGTAAAGGGTTTGCGATTGGCTCGGCAATGCTGACCTCAATCGCGCTCCTGGCAACATTCGCCACCGTTACTGGATTAGGACTAGAAGATCTCAGCTTACTCAAAGTAAATGTCATGGCCGGTTTGCTTATTGGAGCTCTAATGCCTTTTGTATTCTCTGCTCTGTCCATGGGAGCTGTTGGTCGAGCGGCACAAGCAATGGTAGAAGAAGTGAGAAGACAATTTCGCGAACATCCAGGAATTATGGACGGGTCGGAACAGCCCGATCACGAGCGAGCAATTAGGATTTCAACTGATGGTTCCCTTCGGGAGATGATCGTACCTGGGTTCTTAGCCGTGATAGTGCCCATCGTAGTGGGCATCCTTTTCGAGGCTCAGGGACTCGGTGGACTTCTTATAGGATCAATCGCTGCTGGCTCGATGCTTGCGATCATGATGTCAAACTCTGGGGGAGCCTGGGATAATGCAAAGAAATATGTTGAGGAAGGACATTTCGGAGGTAAAAACTCCGAGGCTCATAAAGCCGCTGTGGTAGGAGACACTGTTGGTGATCCATTTAAAGACACCTCCGGCCCATCCCTTAATATATTATTGAAGTTGATGGCAATTGTTGCCGTGGTTTTTGGACCGCTCTTCCTATAAACCACATGCATAGAAAAATAAGATAAGGAAATAATTATGACAAATATTCAAGTCGGCCAAGAGGCTCCAGACTTCACACTGGTTGATGAAACTGGAGAGGAAGTAACTCTGGCTTCTTTTAGAGGTGAGACTGTCGTTTTAATCTTTTATCCTTTTGACTTTTCGCCTCCGTGCACTGCCGAGATGTGTACCATTCGAGACGACTTTGCTGGGTGGAACACATCTGACGCAAAAGTGTTTGGCATAAGTAGAGATAGCAAATTTTGTCATGCCGCGTTCAAGGAGGCACAAAACTTACCAATAAGTCTGCTTGCGGATACCAAAGGTGAGGTAGCTAAAAAGTACGACGTTTGGAATGAAACTGCTGGATTTGCAGAGCGCGGGACTTTCATTATCGATGGTGACGGGAAAGTGACATATACAGTGCATAATCCAGCACCTGAAATTCGAGACCACTCCGTAGTCGAGGAGTACCTCAGAGGCTAATTGGGATGCTTGCTTTTCGGTTAGAGGTAATACCACGTGAATCTCGCTGATCTAAGTGTTGGCACGACACTAGACTTAATTACGCTGAATTTTTCTCTCGAGAAAATAGCAAATTATCTCGCTGCAACTAGCGACGATTCGGATATGTGGATCCAAGAAGCAATAGTTCCGCCGTTATTAGTAAGTGCAGCAATCTTATCGGAATTGATGACGCAAGTTAATCTGCCATCAAACCTAATGCACACCGGGCAAGAACACACGGCTCACAGCACCGTGCCGGCAGATACAGATTTGATGGCTACCGTGACTCTAGCCCAGTACTCCCAGCGCGGAGGGGCGCTAATAGCTTCATTCGAGGCAAACCTCGTAGACATAAATCAAAAATTGTTATTCAGCACAAAATCCAGCACTCTTATTCCATTAGATCTGGATTAGCTCAGGACGTAAGCATGGAAAAATATCCAGATCATCTCCCAATCATCACGCTTAATATCTCGCAAAAGTTGGTAGACAGATATAGTGATGCAGCAGGAGATCACAACCCTATTCATCAAAATGTGAAAGCTGCGTATGAAGGTCCATTTGGGCAGCCTGTAGCGCACGGGATGCTAGTACTATCTACCGCATCACAAATAATGACAGCTACGTTTGCAGAACAGTGGGCTGATAAGGGTAGCTTGAAGGTCCGTTGGAAGTCACCCGCCATAATACCAACTACTATCCGCACAACGGCTCGACTTAAATCTGCAAGCCAAGAACAAATACGATACGAAATAGAGTGTAAAGACGATAAGGGTACTCTGCTGCTATCCGGAATGGCAACGCTGCGCCTAAACCCCTAAACGAAGGATCTATTTAGGTTTTTTACTGCGAATTCCTCTTACCATATTCTCTATGAGGGCCACACACTTTCGATTAATTCTCTGGGCGTCTGCAATTATAGGCATATTAATAATTGCTTACCAAGCACGAATAGCATTGATACCCTTCATGATCGGCACGCTTTTCGCGTATATGGTTTCACCACTTGTGGATCGAATTTCAAGAATTCTACCTGTTCAAACCCATCGAGGAGATGTTTGGCGAAGGGGCATATCCGTACTCGTCGTTTATGCAATTGCTTTAGGCGCTTTAATCGCCGCGATTTCTGCGATCGCACCATCTGTCGCCGATCAAACCCGATCACTTGTTCAGAATCTTCCAGAGCTCCTAGAAGGCGCACGAATCCAGTCAAATATCTGGGCCGATCAAGTAAGAGAATTACTTCCAGAGGGTGTGCGAGCTCGGTTCGATCAATATTTAGGGGATCTGATTGAGTCATTCAGTAATGGAGCAACTCGGACAATTGAAAATGATTTAGGCCTAGCCAGCAGCGCTATCACTACTACCATCAGTATAATTCTTGGATTCCTTGTTGTTCCATTCTGGATGTTTTACGCAATCAGAGACAGACATTTTGTCGAAAATAATCTAACAAATACCGCGCCCGAAGAAGTTCGAGAAGATATCAAGAATATTGCAAAGATTGGTGACTCAGTACTTGGAAGATATATCCGCAGCCAGTTAATACTCGGATTGATCGTTGGGACTGGTGTTGGGGTAGCATTACAGCTACTAGGAGTACAGTGGGCCCTCTGGTTAGGTGTCTGGGCCGGCCTTACTGAACTTATACCGCTTGCAGGACCATGGCTTGGAGCTATTGCTGGACTTATCCTGATTGCGGCAACAGACCCAAGCCTTTTCATCTGGGTGGCCCTAGTTTATCTAGGAGTTCAAGTAATTGAAAACATGCTGCTCGTGCCGCGAATCCAAGGTCATGCTGTCCAGATACATCCAGGTATGGTTTTATTACTGCTTGTGGTTGCGGGATCGATTTGGGGCGCGCTTGGGGTGATACTCATAGTTCCTCTTGCTGCCCTTGCGAGAGAACTTTTCTGGTACGCCGATCATCGGCTAAAGGGTAAAAACCCAGATGAGGCATATGAAGAAACTCACGTTGCGCAACTATAGCGTTATAGCGTCTTGGCAATTCACGAAGTCGACTATTTGATCGTGACGACAAACTGAATGACTATTGCATAGTGACGACTGAATCTTTGCCTTACACTGTACTTCTGATACTAGCCCAACTCATGGTGGGGTCGCTCATCACACTCAGTATATTCAGTTGGCTATTCCAATTAACAAGAGGATACTTATTGACAAGCGCCGCAACTATTTTGGCTCTTGCAATACTTTCTTCAGCAACTATTTTAAGTCTAAACATACCAGAATCCATCTCCGGTTTTGTAATCAACAACGAACTAGTGAACCTCACAGAGTGGCTAGTACATGGGACGTTAATACTCGCGGCTCTCTATTTGATTAGTTTATGGAAATTCGGGCCACTAATATCTAGAATAATCTCTGGTCTTGCTGCTACAGCAGGCTTGATGACAATTCTTACGTTAGCAGGCTTATTTTCCCTACCTGCCTGGTCTTATCTCGTTGTAGCAGTTAACTTCACTTTGGGAAGCTTAGTCCTCGGTGGTTCACTGATGGCAATGCTCTGGGGACATTGGTATTTAACTTCAGGAAAACTACCGAAAGAACCTATGGTTGCAATGGCCAAATTCACTCTCTTAGCTCTGGTATTCCATGCCCTATTTACTGGTATTTGCTCAAGTCTTCCAGCATCATCGCCACCAATTAATGAAATCTCTCTTAGTAATCTCTACCTTGATGCCAATTTCTGGCTTCGTATTACCATCGGCTTTGGTTTTCCGATTGCGGCCACATGGCTTGCATGGCGTGCGGCTCTCATAAACGGAATGATGTCTACAACAGGACTCCTCTATCTTGCACTTGGAGCAATTCTTGGAGGTGAGACGTTGGGTCGAGCATTATTCTTCACAACCGGAGTTATTACTTAGCGTATCTAACAGGTTTAGTCGATGAACTTACACGCAGCGGATGCCTAGGATAGTTTTGCTTTGTCAGCCCAAGACACATTACAGTATTTGGAAGGTGTTTGGAAATTTCCTTCACACGGGACTGAAATAGATCAATTCCTGGCTGGGATCCCCAGGCAACCACGCAATTAGTATTTTTTTTTAATTGATCCAGTAACACAGAATTATTGTCAGGGCCAACAGGATCATTAATTGAATTCAATTTCTTTGGGTCAGTTGATATATATCCAAATAGATTAACAATTACTGCAGCACCAAAACCCCAACCAGTAGATAAAGCAATACAGCGTCGAGTGGTAGCATCATCCGATTCGGCGTCAGCTGTACTCGGATTTAACATTACCCAGAGAAGCTCCCCGCCCCTAGACCAGCGACGGTATAGCAAATATCTATATAACTTATCTTCTGAGATAAAGGCTTTACGAATCAATGAAATGACTCAGCCACTCGCTTATACCGCTT
>CAJXBM010000011.1:0-42340 GCA_913051185.1 uncultured Chloroflexota bacterium
AAATTTATCAGTTGAACCTAAGTCATCTTCGAGTAGTAACTTAATTGACTCAAGACTAGAGTTCATCAGTCCGATTAACTGTAGTTTTTCAATTTCGATAGGTCCCAGAGGTATACCAGTATGTCCTAGTATTCGAAGTTCTTGTCCGGAATCACGTGGCACAGTTGCGGCTATTTTGGCCTCACTAAAGGGTGCATAACTTTCAATTGCCGACCCATCAATTTTCTTAGTCAACTTTAGTATTGCTAGGTCTCGTTCAAAATTAGCTGCTATTAATTCGGCTTGGTATTCAACTTGTGGTTTCCTTGGATCACGATTTGTCACAATATATAACGTATCAATGCGTCTCTCTCCTGCGATATTCTGCCAATCTACAGGGCGGAAATCTGTGAGTATGAGTCTTTCCTTAGCATCAATTATTATTCCCGTCGTTGCCGTGATAACGTCGTATTCAGTAGCTGCCTCACGAGTATCGTCAGGATTATTGTGAAACGATATCCCGAGTATTTGAACTATTGTCTGAGCCAAATCAGAGTTCGTAGCCGTCGGTTCGGAACTTTCAGGTTTGTCCAAGGCTACTAAGTTCATGCTGAACGATTTTATAAGAACTTTAGGTGGAGATGATTGGGTAACCGTGGGAGCTGCGCTGGTTTTGATGCGGGACGGCACCGGAATAGAACTTGAATCGCAATTCAGTCCCAAAACAACAGATATGATTAGAACCAGATGGAATGCTTTTGAGCTTATTAAAGCTGAATTAAGTTGACTTCGTTTCATTAGTATTGACATTTTAGTTGATCAAATTATCGTTAGATGTAGTTTTATGTTAGTTTGTGGATGGACTTACTGAGGTCAATTCGTAGGCATCAGTACTCGGGTATGATTTTGAGACGAGGAGCGAGCGCATGGCATTGGACTACACCGCAGTTACATATGACGTATCGGAGCAAATAGCCACTATTACTCTGAACAGACCAGAGCGAATGAATTCGTTCAGTACTGAATTACTTTCGGAATGGGCCGATTCGATTCGTCGTGCTACTGATGATGACGACGTCCGTGTAGTTATAGTTACCGGTGCTGGACGCGCCTTTTGTGCTGGTGCTGATCTAAAAGCTGAGGCAGAAAGCGGTGACAGGGTGCTAATGGCTGAGAAAAATGCTGGTGAGCGAAGAAATTCTTTGCGTTATTCGGTTCACCGAGTTGCTCAGGCACTCCAGTATCTAGATAAGCCCTATATTGCAGCTCTTAACGGTGCTGCTGTCGGTGCTGGGATGGATATGGCATCTATGGCAGATATTAGAATTGCGTCTGATACGGCAAGATTTGGCATGTCATACGTTAATGTCGGTCTGATTCCAGGAGATGGCGGAGCTTGGCTACTTCCAAGATTAGTGGGTCTGCAGAAGGCCTTAGAGCTAATTTGGAGCGGCGATCTTTTTGATGCACAGGCAGCCTTGGAGATGGGCTATGTCGCACGAGTGGTACCACATGATGATCTAATGAAAGAGACTCTTGCCTATGCAAAGCAACTGGCTGATGGGCCACCCGTAGCTATGCAACTCGCTAAGCGATTAGTCTATCGAGGTTTGGATCAGTCTTTCGTGGAGGGACTTGAACAAGCTCAAGCAGCAATGGCAATTGTTCAATCAACGACCGATTCACGAGAAGGCCCAGCGGCCTTCAGGGAAAGGCGCAAGCCATTATTTGAGGGTAAGTAAGAGACTCGATTACTGGGCACACTCTATATTCAGTATTTTGATTTCAGTACTGAAATACTATTTCAGTTCGATTACTTTCCCGGCGACTACCAGCAAGGTGTTTGTGGCAATCCGAGCTAAATGTTGATTTACTTGACCTAAATAGTCCCTGAATATGCGGCCAACTGGCGTTGGTGGAATTACACCAAGTCCGACTTCGTTTGTCACACATAAAACTTTAGAGTTCGAATTAATGAGTGATTCAGACAGTTTAGTCAAGTATGTATTAATAGAATTATCAATTTTAAGTAGTTGCTTTTCATCAAGTTCCTCGGTGATTTTATTAAAATCACCGAGGATCTCAAATAAGATATTTGAGATCCATATTGAGATGCAATCGATAATTATGACATCACTTGTACATTCACTAATCACGTCAGCTATTTCGATTTGTTCTTCAATGGTCTGCCAAGTTTCAGGCCGTCCTTCTTTATGGCGATTGACTCGATAAATCATTTCTGAATCATTAGGCTCCATTGTTGCTATGAAACTTACCGTTTGTTTGACCTCTTTAGCAGAGTCACGCGCAATTTCAAGTGCTAGCGTAGATTTTCCGCTCCGAGCACCGCCAGTAATCAAGGTTAGGCTGGAGTGGTTTTTTTTCTTCATAATATTTTTCTAAAGGGATAAGAGATTGAGTTCTGACGCGATCAAAAAAATTAGCAAAACAGTCGTTTGTGAGAGTTCTATTCCTGCGCCAAGAATATCACCAGTGGTACCCTCCAATTGTTTGGACGCTAGCCATGCAATGGTGATGGCCGTTACGCCAGTAACAAAAATCAGGAGAATGCCGAATGCTCCTAGCAGGAATGCAGATGCAATAATTGCAGTGATCGTCCCTATTATCATTGGGATTGTGATCAATGATTGTTGTATCGAGTTACCAAGACCACTTAAACGTGCCGGTGGAAATAATCCAATCATTGGAATAACCGACCATCTTGCCAGCATAGGTGTGATAATCAGCGCAGATCGGCTTAATTGATCACTCATCGCCAAAATTTCGGACAGTACTACCCATTGAAGCAAAAGCGTGAGCACAAGAGCCACCGCTCCCGCTGGACCGGTGTTACCAATACTCATGATTCCGAGTTTATCGGCTTTGGTTCCCTGGCTCGCAAGGCCGTCAGCTGTGTCTGCAAGGCCATCTAGATGTAGTCCTCCAGAAAGTAGAGTTAGAAATATCAGAAGAATAGCGGAATTAACTTCTGGTTCTACGATCTGCTCAAGTAGATTTGCTGCGACCCATAGAAGTACTCCGATGCCTAATCCGATGATTGGGTAACAGCTTACAGAGCCTGCAAATAAAGAATTTTCATATATTCGAGGTCGAGTGATCCTAAGAATAGTTAGAAATTCCAGCGCAATTACTGGGTATTGCAATGCGTCCCGCAGATTTGTCTTCATTTGTGTTCCTCTGTTTTTATAGCAGGACTTCGTGTGCTGACGTCAGCCTCTGCGAACGTTGACATGTTGTTAAGTAACCGGCAAGCGACATCACATAGATTGATCGCGAGCGCTGCGCCAGACCCTTCCCCAAGTCGCATTTGTAGATCAAAGATTGCTTCTTTGTGTTCCAGCATTTCGAGCACGATCTTATGACCCGGTTCTGGAGATAAATGACTGGGAATAGTAAAGTTTTTGATGCCTGGTGCGACAAAACTAGCTAACAGAACTGCGGTTGCAGAAATTACGCCATCAATTACGATTGGTATCCGATTAGCGGCAGCTCCCAAAGCAATGCCCGTGAGAATGCCGATTTCAAATCCTCCTAGTACTGCTAGGAAAGAGATTCCTTTTTCCGGACTTGTCATTAAATGAGCATCATCGATCAAGTCTTTATTTACGTCTAGCGCTTGTTCGATCACCGCAACCTTCGCATTAAATTGGGATGGGTTGATACCTGTTCCCCAACCCACTACGGTGGCTGGCTTTAATTGTCCTATCGCTGAGATTAGTGCGGCTGCAGATGTGGTGTTCCCGATTCCCATCTCACCAAGACCGATAATATTGGTTGGGTTCTCCGCGTGCGTTTTAATAAAAATTTGTATTCCTCTAGCGATGGCATCAGTGGCCTTGTCATAACTCATGGCATAGCCCAGGGCAATATTATTTGTTCCTTTACCCAGACTAGCTTGGATTAATCGTCCTTCTATGGGTGAAGAAATATTGATACCAGCATCGATCACTTTTACATCAATTTTGAAACTATTTGCTAATACATTGATAGCGGCTCCACCCTCGAGGAAATTTTTTACCATTTGCTCAGTAACTTCTTGAGGGTATGCAGATACACCTTCTTCAGCTACCCCATGATCTGCCGCAGCCAACATTATTGTTTTTCGGTGAAGAGTTGGGTTTGGTACTGCGGCGACACCAGCTATAAATTCAGCAAGGATTTCTAACCTTCCGAGCGCGCCCTCTGGCTTTGTAAGTTGTGACTGTCTCTGCACTGCGGCATCGATTGATTGTTGATGAGGGACCTGCAAAGATGCGATTTTCTTGATCGTGTTATTAATCAACGGTTGTGAATTCATTATCGATGCTCTGCCTTAAATTTAGGATGTTCGCGATTGATATATGTAATTATGACTCTACAGCAATGATGGTTTGGTTTCCCAATGACTTGACAAAACCGGCAGGTTTCTCTATCTTGAGGATCGTCACAACTCTAGTGGCCGCCTAATTTCCTTCTAAGGAACCGGGGGAACCAACTATGGGGTGAATTCTGAACAGACTTAGTGTCTATTCAGGACGGGCTTTTTCTGATCAGCCCGAACCCGACAGCTAACCTCGGCGGCGCCCGGATCAGCGTTTTACCCAGCTTGCTGGGTGGTTTTGGATCCGGAGGTAGATGGGCATGCCAATTGTGAGTACCCCACCTAGAAGATGTCCTCGTTGTCAGGGGATGATGATTATAGAAGACGACTGGTACGGTGTTTTTGGATCGTGTGTAGCCTGTGGTTACGTGCACGAGCAGGAGCGTTGTGACCCAGCTGATATCGAAAAGGAAGAGCAGCTAGCCGCAGGTAAACAGCGTCGCCGCCAACCTTCACACGGTAAGCTTCGACTCTAGATAACTCTCAGATACCCACATTTTATTGATGTAACGCCTCAAAGTGAGGTGTGTGCTTACGTATTATGGTTATTTTGAAGCAAACAACATTCGTTTTAACGGATAAGCGTCATATATTCTTGGAATTAGTTGATTTTATTTAGGATTATGGATAATCCAGTACTCGTATGCATCTTGTAGTGCGAGCCAAGAGGCCTCGATTACGTCAGTTGAGGCGCCGACGGTGCGCCATCTGTTTTTACCATCACTGGACTCAACTAATACTCTGACAGCCGCGTCAGCGCCTGCTTTTGAGTCAATGATGCGTACTTTGTAATCTGTGAGATGAACCTCTGCTATTCCTGGATAAGTCTCGGTGAGAGCTTTCCGGACAGCGGCATCCATTGCGGAGACGGGTCCATTACCATCTGCTGCTACTTGCGTCAGTTTATTATCAACGCGTATTTTGATCATCGCTTCTGCTTGCATATCGTTATACGAAAACACTGATTCATCTATATCGGTTGAAGTGTCTTCGGTCGATCGGGGCTTAGCTCCTACGTAGCGGTCAGAGTCCGGTCTGCGTCGTTCCACAATCACGAAGTCTTCTAGAATGAAGGCCGGTAAAAATGTACTTAATGTTCGCCGGGCAACCATTTCGAAAGACGCCTCCGCTGCCTCAAACGCTGATCCTTGCGCTTCCCTTGCTTTAATTCGGGATAATACTTTTTCAGCATCTGAATCTGAAAGCTCTAGAGAGCTGCCTTGTTCTTTTAGTTTTTGCGATATGCTTCGGCGCCCAGATATTTCAGAAACCAGTACTCGTTCACTATTTCCGACAGTCGTGGGATCAATATGTGTATACGAGCCCGGAGACTTAACTATTGCCGCTGCGTGTAAACCAGCTTTATGAGCAAACGCACCCGTGCCGACATATGGTTGCTGAGGATTTGTCTGAAGGTTGGCAAGCTCTTGAGCTAGAGCAGCAGTCTGAGTAAGTAATTTCAATTGTTCGTCACTAACAACATCGATTTTGAGTTTTAATTTGAGATTGGCAATAACCGAAATTATATTTGCGTTTCCTGTTCTTTCTCCCCAGCCATTTAGACATGCCTGTACGTGATCGGCTCCAGCGCGGATTGCAACAAGCGTATTTGCTACGGCATTGTCTGTGTCGTTGTGGGCGTGTATACCTATTCGTACGTTTTCAAATCCTTGTTCTATCACAAATGCCTTTACCGATCCTACTATTTCAGCAATTTGCCACGGAAGATTTCCACCGTTTGTATCACACAGTGTGAGCGTGGTTGCACCACCGGAGAGGGCAGATTGCAGCGTACGAATGGCATAATTGTTATCCTCTAGATATCCGTCAAAGAAGTGCTCAGCGTCAAAAACGACCTCTTTGCCAGCTGATACACATTCAGCTATAGACTCTTTTATCATTGATAAGTTTTCTTCGTCGGTTGTTTGTAATACATTGGTGACTTGGCTTAGTGAGGATTTTCCTACAAGCGTGACTACCGGTGTTTCGGCGGCGAGCACTGCTTCAATGGCAGGATCACTTTTTACGTCTCCGCCTGGCTTACGCGTTGATCCGAATGCACAAAGCTTCGCATGTTTTAGATCTAGTGATTTTGCCTTTGTAAAAAACTCAGCATCCTTAGGATTCGACCCTGGGTATCCACCTTCAATATAGTGCACTCCCAACGTGTCTAATTTTCGCGTGATTTCTAATTTGTCTTCCAAAGAAAGAGAGAGACCTTCCATGCCGAGGCCGTCACGGAGAGTTGTGTCGTATAAAAGCAAATCTGTGGGGTGTAAAATGGGTTGTTCCACTAGGTCTCCAAGTTAAATAGTAGTTCAATTGACTTCTTCGAGAATAATTTTATGCAAAGAAGCTATTTGATTTGATCACAATTTGCTTATCACTCGAAGCTAATGATGTGGGATCAATAATCAAACATTTAAGTTTTTAAATTCTTCCAATACTTTATCTGTCATTTGCTCAGTTGAGAGGTATTTTTCTTGATTGTCTGATAGATCGATAGTGCGATGTCCGCTGTCAATCGTCAGCTCTATTGCTTGTTCCAAAGTGTCAGCTTCTTTTCCTAGTCCACATGAATGTCTAAGTAATAGCGCGACCGAAAGAAGCATGGCTAGTGGATTGGCTATTCCCTGGCCTGTGATATCAGGGGCAGTGCCATGAATTGGCTCGTAGAGCCCTAGGCCAGTTCCACTTTCTGACATTGTACCCAGCGACGCTGAAGGTAGCAGCCCCATGGACCCAGTTAACACGGATGCCTCGTCGGTTAGGATGTCGCCAAACATGTTTGATGTGATGACAACATCAAAGTCTCGCGGACGTTTTATAAGATGCATTGTCATCGCATCTACTATGACGTGTTCAAGCTCTACATCGGGGTATGCCGTGGCAACCTCATCTACTATCTCCCGCCAAAGCTGCGATACAACGAGTACATTCGCCTTATCAACACTTGTTATCCGTCCTGTACGCTCACGAGCTAATTGAAACCCAAGATGAGCTATACGCGCCACTTCATCTTCACGGTAATACATTGTGTTGACGCCTTCTCTCAGGCCATTCTTGTCAATTCGACGCTCTCGTGGTTCTCCAAAGTAGAGCCCACCGGTCAGCTCTCTTATTATGACCATATCTACCCCATCGATTATTTCTGGTTTCAGCGGTGATGCAGCAGTCAGAGAAGCAATCGCTTTAACCGGTCGGATATTGGCCCACAGGCCTAGTTCGCGCCGCAGTCCTAGAACTGCCTGCTCTGGTCGAATGAGTGCGCTGGGATCGTTGTCGAATTTAGGCAATCCAACTGCGCCGAAGAGAACAGCATCTGCTTGACTTGCTCGCTCAAGTGTTTCAGGTCGAATTGCAATACCCTCTGTATCGATGAGACCGCCACCTGCGGGATGTTCATCTAAGGCAAACTCATGCCCGAATTTCTCTGAGACGGCTTCAAGCATTCGCACACCTTCGGTTGTAACCTCTGGGCCTATTCCGTCTCCAGGAATCACGACGATATCAAAGCTTCCCATATTAATTTCCCAATCTCTAAACTAAATAAATCTAGAGAGGAAGATTAACATGGTTCGTTGTCAGAGAAATGTGGCCAAAGAATGCAGAATGATTTGGTAATTTAGTAACTCTTGGGGTTTTTTAGGTTGGCAAAAAGGATTGCTCCCGCGGCAAAAGAAATAGAATAAATCATAAAACTTAGGTAGTAGTCGCCCCTAACATCAAACAATACTGCTCCTAATATCGGCGCAATCATTTGCCCTGAGAAGCCGATTGCCTGTATTGCACCTGAGACAGCACCATAATGCTTTACGCCAAAGAGTTTCGTGGTAATCAAGGGGCCTATCATCGGGGCAAATGCCCCTCCCACACCCCAGAGTAGTATCCACGCAACTAGCGGTGGTCCGGTCGGAGCAAATAGTAATGCAAACACCCCGAGAGCTTGGGACAGACAAACAAGAGATGAGAGAAGAAATACTCGATCAATTTTCGCCATTGACAGTCCCAGCGGAATCCGAAGACCAGTTCTTATCCAGGCAGTTATCGCAATTGCTAGAGCACCGAAGGTCAATCCAGCGTTCGAGAAGAAATCGATAATGAGCGAGGAGAGTGTTTGGCCTCCATAGAACAGGAATAATCCAGACGCTGCGATCCAAAATGCCGGAGTTCGAATCGCTGAGCTGACTGTCATACCTACCAACTCATCAGGCCTGTTGTTTAAAGACGTTTCCTGAACAGACCTATTTGGCGTCAGAGTGAGTTGCTGAGGTGTATTTCGTACGAACAGAGGAATAAGCAATCCATGGACGATCAAAAGTAGTATTCCACTCGTAATCATGGAGGCGCGCCATGAGTAGGACGATGCAACTTGATTTAAGATAGGGAGAAGTATGGCTCCACCAAATCCAAATCCGACAGTTATCACTCCAAGAGCTGCTTGCTGCTTTTTACCCACGAACCATCGTGTTATTAACCAATTAAACGGCAGGTCCATCAATAGGCTTCTAGTAGCCGAGAGTAATGTCCACCCGAGAAATACTTGAAATACTGTTTCGGCTTGGGAAGTTAGAAAGAACGCTGTAGCTGCGAGGATACTTCCAACAAAAATAGAGCCTCGCACGCCTTTTCGGTCAAAATAAGTTCCGATGAATGGTGCTATTATCGCGAATGTTATCTGGCCAACAGTGAAGGCTGATACAACGGCAGTTCTAGTACTTTCGAACTCCTCAGCTATCAGAGGAATATATACTGCCATCGTCCAGAAGGTAGTCCCTGCGCCGACCATATTACCGAGAATACAGAGTGACACGACGATCCATCCGTAATGGAAAGGTAGCTTGTCGGCAATTATTTTCAAATACAGTCTCACTTTTTGGCGAATGGGGCGGGTCGCAGTAATGTTAGGTCAATATCACCGCAGATAGTTTTAGTCATCTTGAGCCATAGGGGACCAGTGTTTTCAGCGCTAGATTTGGGGTTCAATTACCATTGATAAAATTTGCATAACATTAATAATTGAGGGAGATAGCATATGAAGGCGTCTGTGGGTTTACACCGTTACGCAATTGAAGATTGGGAAGAGGCAACCGAATTTGCTCTCGGAGCCGAGAGGTTAGGGGTTGATTCTCTTTGGAGTGCCGAGGCTTGGGCACATGATGCGGCGACTCCTTTGGCATATTTGATAGCGAAGACAACGACACTGAAATTTGGATCAGGAATCTTTCAAGTGGGAACCCGAACACCATCACTGGTTGCGATGACGGCTATGACATTGGATTCGATGTCTAACGGGCGATTTATCTTGGGTCTTGGGACCAGCGGTCCGCAGGTTATTGAAGGATGGCACGGGATTTCTTTCCGAAAGCCGGTCACACATACAAGGGAAATAATCGATATTTGCCGACGAATCTTCAACGGAGAAACTCTTACATATGATGGCGACTTTTGGGAACTTCCTCTCTCGACGGAAAGAGGTGGCACTGGTCTTGGAAAGGCCTTGAGATCTGGCGCTCCTGTATGTCCGAATCTGCCAATATATGTGGCGTCGCTCGGCCCTAAAAATTTATTTATGACTGGTGCATTAGCCGATGGTTGGCTTGGCACATCGTTTCTGCCCGAAGCGGCTGAAACATTTTTGGGGCCTATGCGTGAGGGAGCTGAGAGTGTTGGTAGAACACTAGAGAGCATTGACATCGCAGTTGGTGGCACTGTCAGATTTACCGAAGATGTTGAGCAGGCGGCTGACGCATTAAAGCCTTCAATGGCTTTTCAGATCGGGGCGATGGGTTCAAAAACTCAAAATTTCTATGCGGATGCTTATCGAAGACAAGGGTGGGCTGATGAGGTCAGTAAAATACAGAGACTTTGGATAGAAGGGCGGCGTGACGAAGCACGCCGTGAAGTACCCACTGAGATGGTTCTCAATTCTTCTATTTTAGGTTCGGCAGCCGATGTTGCGGAAAAGCTCAAAGCTTATAAAGACGCTGGCGTAAATACTTTCCGAGTGGGTCCACATGGAACGAATGTGAATGAACGACTAGATACTCTTGCGGAAACTATGAAAATACTTCAGGAAATTAATTCGGAGACGTAGGTTGAAATGCAACTTCCAAAATTCGGTTTAAATAGGCACGACACTAGTACTGTAGCTGCTTACGGAGCCGATGTAGCCAGAGCGGAAGAAAGTGGTTGGGATGCGGCATTTCTGCCTGACTCACAGTTAAGAAGAAGAGATACTTATGTACTCTTGGCTTCGGCTGCGCAAGCTACGAGCGAGATCACTATTGGGCCACTCTTGACTAATCCAATTACACGGCATCCGTCGGTCACGGCTTCAAGCATTTCAACTATTGCGGAGCTTGCTAGTGGTAGAACTATATTGGGGCTGGGTGTAGGAGATACTGCTGTGCGATTGGCCGGACTACGTCCTGCTCGTGTCAGCAGACTGGAGGCAGGTACAAGACTTATACGAAGTCTATTAGCGGGCGAAGAGGTTGACGTAAATGCGACTCGTCCGGCGTTTCTGCCATTTGCCCAGCAAGTTCCAATTTGGGTTGCTGCCGGTGGACCTCGCACATTACGGATGGCTGGAGGCGTGGCCGATGGTGTATTTATTCGCGTCGGTACAGATTTTGAGAATATTTCCTCGGCAGTCAAGGAAATCAGATCAGGCGCTGTCGATGCTGAACGTGATCCAAAAGAGGTGCGTTTGGGTGCAGTTTTTCACACTGTGTTTCATGACAATGAAGAAGACTCCCTGTTGATGGGCAAATCAATGGCAGCTGGCTACTATGAATATTCACCGACCCTTTTTCGAGATATCGGCTTGGATTGGACTGATGATTCGCCTGAGGTACTTAAATCTCGGGAGGGAATATGGCCGGACTTTCACCACGCGATTGATTTACTTGAGAGCGGACGAGTAGTGGATTTTCTTTCAGAAACTCATGCCCGAGCTTTCTCACTTTTGGGCAATGCTCACAGTATTGCTGCGCAGCTAATCCATTTGCTTACCGAGCTTCACAAGATTGATATTGAATTTGATTATGTTGTTTTGCATCCCATACCGAATCCTCCGACACCAGACTTTGGCTCTAAGGCCTATATAGAGCGGGTCCCGACCGAGATTCTACCGGTGGTTCGTGATTCACTGGCAGGCATAATTTAATAGCATTACGTGGGATGGTGTTCTGTCGTGTGAATTTCTAGGACACTATAAGCCTGATCGAGCAGCCTATTTGCACGGTCGAACTTCTTGGTTTACAACCCCATCATGTGATGATGTGCGCTGCTCATGGCGGAGACTTGAATGCAGTAACAGCCGGTCTGCGGTCGTTCTATGTCTATCGACCTGACGAACGTGGTGCGTCAGACACATCAATTATTATGCTTGATGCCGGCAGCTTCGACGTTGTGGCAACTGATTTCGAGGACCTGCGGATCAAACTTCTAAGTTAGATAACGTTATTCTCCTTGAGTTCCGTTATTTGCTCGGCAGTATATCCAAGCCTTTGCAAAACTGCTTCAGTGTCATTCCCGTATTCTGGAGCCGGGCCCTGGACTCGGCCGGGCGTTTCACTGAATGCCACTGGTATACCAACGGTTCGGTGGCCCTCAAATTTTTGATGTTCGAGCTCAATTAAGTAGTCATTATCCCAAAACTGCGGTTCTTTTGACACCGCTTCATAGTCGTGTACTGGTGCAGACGGAACGTCTGACTCATTCAATTTTTTACTAATATGTTCGTATGTAAGTTTTGCAAAAGACTTTGCGAGCTCTTCGGAGAGCCATTCTTTGTTATCCATTCGGGCAAAAGGGGATGAGCTCCTCTCATCTAGCATGAGATCATCTCGTTCAATTGCAAGGCACAGTCCGGGCCACCATTTCGGTGTAAGGATTCCAATAGTAATCCATTTTTTATCGAGAGTTTCATATGCCGCAAATACTGGATTCTGAAATTTATCGCCTTGTACGCCGGTGTGAAGGTAGTGCACTAGTGATGGGGCCTGAAGTGTTGCCATTGCTCCAATTTGTGACACATCGACCCGTTGTCCTACACCAAATCGCTCTTTTGCTACGACGGCTAAAGAAATGCCATAAGCAAAAATCATTGCGCCAACCTGATCCGCCAAGCCCCAGGGTCCCTGCTCCGGAGTTGCAGTAGCACCCCCACCAAGTGCTCTCATAGCACCACTTAGTCCTTGGGCGACAATATCAAAACACCCTTTGTCAGAATACGGACCCTTGACACCAAAACCAGAATTCTGTGCGTAGATAATTCCTGGATTCACTTTTCGTAATTCTTCATAACCTACGCCCAAGCGATCCATTACGCCTGGGCGAAAATTCTCGGTCACGATATCTGCATCCTGCGCGAGGCGCATCACGAGTTCTTTACCCTGCAGTGTTTTTAGGTCAATCGAAATAGATCGTTTGCCTCGGTCATGCGTTTCAAAATACCCGCAAAAGCCATCATCACGAAGTCCCAGTGATCGACCTGGATCTCCGTCGCCGGGTTGTTCTATCTTAAGAACATCGGCGCCCATATCCGACAGCATGACTGTTGCCTGCGGTCCGTTTTGGAATTGAGTGAAATCGAGAATTTTTAGTCCGGCTAATGGCCCCATGGGATCGGCAAGTGCAGCTCGCTCGCTTTGTTGTTGCATTGTGAGTCCCCTTCCTTATGTCCGTGATGATAACGTCAAGAACGGTCCGGTTGTTGTTTTTTTGATAAATAGAGTATTCTGCTAGCCAATCAGTGAGGAGAGCCTTTATGCCTATTGATAAGAATCGTGACTCTTGGAAACCTGGTGAATCTTGGGATAAAGCCTTGGATGAACTGGAATATATAAGAGGGCTAGCCCGTGAAATGGGTGGTCCTGAGCGAATTAAGCGCCAACATGATGGCGGTCGATATACGATTCGTGAGCGAATTGATCGATTTGTTGATGAAGATAGCTTTTTTGAAGCTGGTCCATTAGTCGGTGCTGCTGAGTACGATGCTGACGGAAATTTAACTGAATTTTTGCCGGGAGCATATGTGATGGGGATGGGGAAGATCGATGGTCGACCAATTGCAATTGGTGGGGATGATTTTACTATTTCTGGGGGTAGTCCGCACAACGTGCATAAGGGGCAGGGTCAGTTTACGCAGCGACTATCTTTGCAATACGGGATTCCATATGTCCAATTGATAGAAGGAGTTGGTCATTCAGCCAAGTCTGACGAGGCAGCCGGTCATATGGGTTTACCGATGGGTACTACTTGGTTCCGACAGATTGCATTACTGAATCAAGTCCCAGTTGCCGCTGGTATTATGGGATCGGTCGCAGGTGCACCAGCTGCATTCGGTTTACTTTCGCATTTCACGGTGATGATTAAGGGGCAATCTCAAATTTTCCCATCTGGACCACCCGTTGTTAAACGTGCATTAGGAGAGAGTTTGGACAAAGAACAGCTAGGCGGCGCGGCAGTACACGTCCACCAGAGCGGTCAGATTGACAATGAGGCGGAGACTGAAGAAGAGGCTTTTGAACAAATTAAATCTTTTCTGTCTTATCTCCCCAATACCACTGGTGAGGTCGCAGCGCGGGTTGAAAATGATGACCCGATTGACCGTAGACCTGAAGAACTTCTGCATATAATGCCTCAGGAACGCCGCCATCCTTATGATCCTCGCAAATTGATTCAGCTTGTCGTAGATAACGGTGATTTTTTTGAAATGCGCAGATACTACGGTGGTTCATTAATCACAGGCTTTGCGCGATTAGGTGGTTATAGCGTTGGGATTGTCGGGAATGACCCGATGGTGCTTGCGGGTGCTATGAATGGAGATGCGGCTGATAAGTACGCACATTTTGTTGATTTGTGTGACACCTTCAATTTGCCGATGGTAATTTTTCTTGATATGCCAGGTTTCATGCTTGGCTCTGCTGCGGAAAAGCAGGCCACGATGCGAAGGGGCGTCAGAGCCCTAATAGCATCGTATGAGGCAAAAATTCCCAAGATTGAGTTTAATGTCAGAAAATCATATGGCGTTGCAGCAGATGCACCAAATAGCTTGGGCGAACCGGACGGCCTTAATTTGCGATTTGGCTGGCCTGCTGGTGAATGGGGTGGAATCCCAATCGAGGGTGGTGTTGCGGCTGCATATCGAAGAGAAATCGAATCAGCGCCTGATCCGGAAGCACATCGACAGATGATTGAGGAAAGGCTTTTGCGACTCAGAAGTCCAATTCGTGCTGCTCAAAAATTTGATGTTGTTGATCTCATTGATCCCCGTGACACTCGTAAAATAGCTTGTACCTTCATTGAGTTGGCACAACCCTTATTGCATAAACTTGCCAGAGAACCCAAGCGTGCAGTTCGACCCTAGTGCATTATGAGAGGCAATTAATTTAGTTTCGCTCTAGCTCTTGAGTAATCGATAGAGTTAATATTGCCAAGTGTTAGAAGCGAGACCACATAACAATTTACGACTGTTCAATTCGTTATCGCAAAAAATTGAACCATTTGTTCCTATCAGTGCGACAGGAGTTGGTCTCTATGTATGTGGAGTTACACCGTACGATGTTGGTCATTTGGGTCATGCTCTAACGTCAGTCGCATTTGATCTGTTACGGAGGTGGCTAGAGTTTAATGGTCATGAAGTTAATCATATTCAGAACATAACCGATATTGACGATGATATGGTGCGCGTCTCTGAAGAACGTGGTTTGACGATCAAGGAGCTAACAGACTCAAATCATCAGATTTATCTTGATGAGATGTCGGCATTAAATATTCTGGCACCGACCGCGTACCCCCGTGTATCTGAAACCATTCCTGAGATTATTGCTGTCGTATCCAATTTGGTAGAAAAGAAGTCGGCATACCTTCGGGATGGATATATATTTTTTGATTCCGATAAACAACAATCATTGGGTGAGCTTATTGGCCTCACAAATACAGAATTACTTACCTTTGAATCTGATTCCATGCCTGCCGAGCCAGAGGAATTGAAACGATCACCGCTAGATTTTTTGATCTGGCAACCTTCTTCACACCCTGAGGCGAGTTTTGATTCTCCGTGGGGTGTGGGTCGGCCTGGGTGGCATATTGAATGTTCTGTGATGGCTCAAACTCATTTAGGCGATCGTCTGGATATACATGGTGGTGGAAAAGATTTGCGGTATCCTCATCACGCATCTGAAATTGCCCAGAGTGAGGCTTCTACAGGCAAGACTCCATATGTTTCATACTGGATGCATAACGCGACGATGCAGCTCGACGGTGTAAAAATGTCGAAGTCACTTGGAAATCTTGTCAAGGTAAGTGACCTGTTGAAGCAAGACTATTCTGGTAACGCAGTCAGACTCTCACTAGCTCAAGTGCACTATCGGCAGGATAGAGACTATGATTCAGCGGCTTTGGCCTCGTGTGAAGAGCTTGTTGGTATCTTTAGGCGAGCAACTGTCGTGCCACAGTTAGGAGGGGATCCACTTTCCTCTCAACCGTACAGAAGTCGTTTTCAAGCAGCTATGGATGATGACCTGGATAGTCCGACAGCGGTAAATGTTTTAACGGAGTTGGCCAATGCAATCATAAGTGGCCAAGTTGCAGCTGAAGCAGGCAGGTCGTCTTTAATTGAACTTGCAATGGTTTTGGGCGTTGATTTAGAAGCAGACTAATGAACGAGAATGGTAGACACCAAGGTCAGCACGAAGTATTGATTCGAAAGTACTTTTTATCCTGTAGCTATGGATCCGCAGCGGAGATAGCAGACTTTTTTTCAACTGACGCCACCATATATGACACAAATCACCAACCGATATCCTCAAGAGAACAAATCGGACAATTCTGGATAGATACTAGAGAGCAGTGGAACGGTGCGACATGGCATGTCGATTCAGTGATTGAATCTGATCAGTCGGCGGCGATTGAGTGGACTATGAAAGGCACCCTGGATGGTGATGAAGTAATCTTCCATGGATCGGAACACTACACGATAGTCGGCGGAGTAATACGTGAAATTCGTCAGTATTGGTCCTGGCGGAGAAATGCATTAACCTCTGGATTACTTGGCTATGATTATCCAGATGCCTGAGTAATAGTCAGAAAAATTATTTGAATTGGATGGAGATATCTAATGAAACTTGCAAGAATCGAATCGAATGGTAGAAGTCTTTTGGCGCGAATCGATGGAGATCAAGCTTTTATTATTGACGGGACTATATTGTCTCCTGGCGGTGATACGGGTGAGTCGCTCTCTCTAAGTGAGGTTAGGTTTTTAGTACCTACGGATCCCTCAAAAATAGTAGCCATTGGGATTAACTATATGGATCATGCTGGTGACAGAGTAGCCCCGACAGAACCTCAGCCATTTCTGAAAACTCCGTCTTCATTGATAGCTCATGGAGAGAACATTATATTGCCTCCAGACTCCACCAACGTACATATGGAGGCTGAGCTGGTTGCGGTGATGAATGCAACTTGCTCGAAAGTGTCTCCAGAGAATGCCTTGAGTTATGTAGCTGGATATACCGCTGGTAACGATGTTTCGGGGCGCGACTGGCAGCAGGCTGATCTCCAATGGTGGAGAGCAAAATCTTCAGACACGTTCACAGCGGTTGGCCCTTGGCTGGATACAGAAATAGATCCTTGGACTACTCGGATTGAAGGACGTATTAGTAAAAAGACTCAGCAGGAATCAAACACTTCATTGCTGATCAACTCAATAGCCGCTTGTATTTCTAGGATCTCGCACTATATGACTCTCGAGGCTGGGGATTTGGTGTTCACAGGTACACCCGGGACTACCGGAGCAATTGTTGACGGAGATATATGTGAAGTTGAGGTTGCTGAAGGCGAGAATACAGTTCTGCTGAGTAATCCAGTCAAACAGGGGTAAGCTAATTAGCATTCCAGATTTTCTGACGGGCTTTACAGTGAAGACAAATTAGTTTTTCTACTTGTAGGGTGGTGCGGACTGTTACTACACGAGCTGTTGCAAACTTTAGGCATTTTTTGCAGAAAGCTAAATGACATTGTTCGCAGGTGTGTAACAAATTAAATTCACAGTCGTCACCGGCACAAAGCCCTTGGTCGTTTTGCTTTTGCTGCTGTGTCATCCATTTTTTATGGGTTGTTAGATCGGAATATTTAAGCCTACAGCTATGTCTTCTGCAGACGTCATAATAATTTTCTTCCTGTGTACCACAACGAGTGCAAAAATACCTTCCGCAGTAGACGCATTGACCGCTTGAAAGCGAGCCACACGGTTTTTTGAACAGTAAAAACCCAAATTTTGTCTCGCACTGGGTGTAAGAATTACTCATTAAGCAATATCCTTGGATTGAGCAGGCTTGACGCTTTGTTTGCTATTTGCAGGATATCAGTTTTGACAGGAATTCTCTGTGTTCTGCGATCATGTTGTATAGCCTGTCGAGCGGATTTTGTAGTGCACGTATGGGGAAGTTGAAGATACGTGTCGTTTCGTAATGATAGTGCGATGTTCTCAATAACACGATTAATCCGGCCGATCGGAGATTTAAGTGTCCGTTGCTGTCTTGAACTATCCATGAATTTTCTTTATTCATTTTCAAGTTGATCTGCGGATTTACATCACCTCTGAGGAAACGCACATATCGAAATCTAAGGGTTGATGAGAGAAAGCGGAGCATGCAGATACAAAATTTACAATCGCCGTCGTAATAAACCACACTAAGACGAGTCAAGCTCTTTTTAGTATCTTTATACGTTCGAATGAGTAGAGTAAGTGAGAATAATACGGTCACATATATGACCACGTGTTCGAGCTGAGTGAAGAAAGCTGCTAGCAGCAGCGATGACCCGACAATGAACGAGCGAAATATAAGAGTGGATGCGATTGGGTTTGTAATAAGGCTCGTGGGAGAACCACCTAACGTTTCGATTTTAAGTCATTTTCTGGATGGGGATATGTTTGAGAGTGGGGTGGGTGATGGGATTCGAACCCACAATCGCCGGGACCACAACCTGGAGCCTTAACCATTAGGCCACACCCACCATGTTCTCGAATTTATATTAGCAGGGAACTGCTTTTGGATCTAAATTATAGAGTCTATTCTTGGATAGACTTCGAGCTCTAAATATTTGTTTTATGCGGTCTTGACTGCGTCCAGCCATGCCTGCACTCTTTCGACGGGTTCATTTGACTCATGCAACGGTGCATGACCTAGGCCGGGGTAAATTTCAAGTTCCGAATCGACGATACATCTGGATATGATCACCGAACCACCTGGTGGAGTAGTTGGGTCAGCGTCACCCACCACAATTAGAGTGGGGACTGTAATATCTTTGAGCTCTTCATCCATATTATAAAATGCGACTGCCCGTTGCGCTTCAGCCAGGAATTTATCACCTTTTCTCTCGGTTTCGTCCGCTTGCGACCTCCAGTGATCTGTGGCTGCCGCACCAACTCGGCTGGACGTGGATAAAAGCAATAGTGCAGTGGTTTGATCGGGATAATCTATCGCAAATCGTTGAGAGATTGCCCCGCCCATGGACGATCCAGCAATAATGGCATCTTTGATGTCTAGGGCTTTTAATAATTCACTTAGGTCCTTTGCCCAAATTTCTAGTGAAACCGGGTCACTAGTTCCCTCAGTTTCTCCCATTCCTCTCACGTCATATACCAAGTGCTGAAACTGAGAGAACTTAGATAAATCTTCCGCCCAGTAATTAAGTGATCCACCGATACCATGAATCCAGACGATCGTTCGTTCGCCCTCACCAGTCAGTTCAAAGTGTTGATTTATTCCGTTAGCACTGACGAATGGCATTGTTCTCTACATTTCCTCACCTAGGCGGTGATATTTACCACTATGAAACAATAGTGGGTCATTAACAGTTTGATTATTTTCTAGCCCTTCAACTTGTCCGACGAGTATTGTGTGATCTCCTGCCGGATATTTGTGCACTATTTTACAACTTGTCCAGAGGATAACGTCGTCAATTATGGGAACTCCCAACGGACCAATTGTGTGTGGGACTCCACTCAATGGTTCTGGATGTGTACCACTGCTTGCGAAGATATTTGACACATCTTGCTGCGCATCTGACAAGATATTTACACCAAATGCATCAACGTGATCGAGCCATTCATGCATTGATGCGCCCTTGTCGATGCATACCAATAGCATCGGTGGTTCAAGTGACACAGACGAGAAGGCATTTGCTGTCATTGCCTTCAGATTGCCGTCAGGTTTGGCCATTGTTACGACTGTAATCCCGGTGGCAAAGGATCCCATTGCATTTCTGAATGCTCGTGAATCGAAATTTTTATTATCTTGCGCTGTCATATCGAACCCTACCGTATTTTCTAGTGACGCGAGCGTATCACCACATGGCAACACATGGGGAATTAGGCAGGACAGTTCTACACGTTTTCTTCTTTATTTTTTTCTTGCTGTAATTTACGCATTCTTCCTGCTCGTTCAAGTAATTTTCTATTTTCATCTCCAACGTACATGAAGTTTTTTCGCCAGTCATTATCGTGCCATTCAAAGGGCGTTTGTACAGTGGTTCTAGAGAATTGTGCATTAGCTGCAAGGTCGAGCGCCATGCGCGTAATAGTTTTTTGCATTTCCACATCAAATGGCACTCCGATTGGATTCCCAAGTGGAAAATCAGTGAAGAGGAATCGTGGCACACCGCACTGTTCTATGATGTCTCGAGCCGAGCCAGCTATGACTGTCGGGATTCCGCTTAATTCGAGATGACGAGCGACCAAACCTACGGTCTGATGACAAACTGGTCAAAGTGGCACCAGTAATGCGATATCGACCTTGTCTTCTTGCATTTGTTTGTGTATCTCGGGAGCATATTTTTTAGATGTTCTACTTTGTGAATAGTCCGTTGGCACGCCGTAGAATCGTGGAGAAACCGACTCAATTACCCCTTCTTCAACGAAGGATTTTAAGTGATCTAACGGAAAAAACGACCCAAGGTCGAGAGTATGTGTAGCCTCTTTGTCCCAAGATCTATCCATCGTATATAGTGCGTCTGGGGTGGGATCACTAGGTGCGCTGAAAAGATCTGTTGTTTTGAGTAATCCAGGATCATACTCAAGACTCACTCCGGGCTTTGGGATTGTGGCTGTCGTGACGAGCCCTACTCGACACTCGCTTAGTGGTTTTTTGAGCTCAATAAATGGGGTATCTAAATTCGAGGCCCAGCGGTAAGGTTTCTCATAGCCTTGAGCCGAGTAAAAATTTCTAGATTTATCTATGTACGAGACAGCTATTCTATGTGTGCCTAGAGCACCCAAGGATTCGCGATTGTCCATCTACATTTGCCTTTTAGTTCAACTGATCATCATTAAATAATGCCTCAACATCGGCAAGGATATCTTCAGTTTTAAGTTCTGGTTCTTTCACAGTTTGCATAAAGTTTTCTTGCCATGTGAGGAATTGTGAGTCCAGTGCATTGATAAATGTATCAAAAGTTGAATCCTCGTTACGTGCGTTCTCGAGGCGAGTTCGTAAAGTAAGCATTTCTTCATCTAAGTCATAACGAGGAGTATTAGTGCCATAAAGGTTATCAAAAGCACTTAAGAGGGCATCAATTGCATGCGGAGATCCACTATTTTGCACATAGAAAGGCGCTATCGCGTTAATCGTCGCTACCGTGAATCCTTCATTTCGCAAGAGAGTACCTAAAGCCATCGTAAAGGTGGCCCCACCTTGATATTTAGGAGTCGTAAAACTTGCGGCAGTGAGATCTGCGATATTTCTGGCAAAATCATGGGCGGGATTTTCAGCATCGTTGGCCGACGCACCTGAGGTAACAAGGATTGGAGCTTGTTTGTCATATGGGACCGGTCCGTCAAATGATGAGAGTAGAATTATTTTCTCGATTTGGGTTGTTGTCGCCACCTGAGTAATTGCCTGAGCAATTTTCATCCACTTAAAATGCGGTTCGGGTGACGTAAAGAATAAAATATCGCCATCACTTGTATCAGCGAGAGGTGCAGATCCGGAAGTTGACAATTTTTCCTTTGCGAGGTGCCAAAAGCTTGCATCTGGCCATTCTATTGTTCTATTACCTAAATCATCAAGAGAGACTTGCGGGCGTTCATCACTTAAATCGAATAATTCCTCAGAATTGATGGTACCAATCTGGGTCGCTTCATATTCTTCTACTAAATGTAGGATAGTGTTGTGTGCTGCTACACCATCGGTTTGTGGTCCTACACCTATTATTAGTACGGAGGCCTTCATCTCGGTTAAGTCGGTGTTTATAGCTAAAAAATCCTCTGAATTTGTGTACATAATGCCCACCTTTGTTCGATTATGGATCCTATTTTAGCACTCTCATGAGGAGAGTGCTAAAACGATAGAGATTTGTAAGATTTTCAAGTAAATATTGCCTAG
Source organism: uncultured Chloroflexota bacterium (assembly GCA_913051185.1). Taxonomy (GTDB): domain Bacteria; phylum Chloroflexota; class Dehalococcoidia; order UBA2979; family UBA2979; genus UBA2979. The sequence goes on from CAJXBM010000011.1 coordinate 21,757, forward strand.
CTTTGCTACTAATAGGATGATTTTGCATTAAGTATTACAAGTAAAATTGGTTTTATTTACCACGCGTCGATATTAGGTCTTTTTTTACCGGCACGAGGCGCGGGTGTGGGAACGGAAGCGAAGGCGTTACTAATCCACCGACGAGAGTCAGCTGGGTCTATGACATCATCTACACCAAATGAGGTTCCATAATTGATTGCTCGACCTCGTGTATAAGCAGCCTCGACAAGCTCTTCGTACCTAATCACCCTTTCACTTGAATCCTCTATCGACTCAAGTTCATTTCGGAACCCTAGCTTAACTTGTCCCTCTAGTCCCATTCCTCCAAATTCTCCAGTTGGCCAAGAGGCTGCGAAGAATGATTCTTTGAAGCTTCCGCCAGCCATAGCCTGTGCTCCTAGTCCATAGGCTTTGCGGAGAACTATTGTTGCATGTGGGATAGTAATATTTGCAGCTGTAACGAAGAGACGACTACAGTGACGGACTAATGCAGTTTTTTCAATCTCAGGACCAACCATCATTCCTGGAGTGTCACAAAGAACAAGTAACGGAATATCAAATGCGTCACAAATTTGCAAGAATCGTGCTGCTTTGTCAGAACCATCACTATCTATTGCGCCCGCTAAATAATTTGGGTTATTAGCTAGGACACCAATCGGTCTGCCCTCGATTCGAATGAAGGCGGTTACCATACCAAGCCCAAATTCTTTTCGGAGCTCTAAAACGGAATCTGTATCAGCTAATGTTTCTATGACCTCACGCACATCGTAGATGCGAAGGCGATTTTCAGGAATTATTGGCCTTAGTAGTCTTTGATCTGCACATTCCCAATCATCGACAGGTCCCTGAAAATAGGAGAGGTATTTTTTTGCAGCCTCGACAGCCTCTATCTCGTCTTCCACAAGAATGTCGATCACGCCGTTGGGTGATTGAACTTCCGTAGGACCTATTTCCTCAGGTCGGAAGATTCCAAGGTTTCCACCTTCAATCAATGCGGGTCCACCCATACCAATATTTGAATTTTCTGTTGCAATTATGACATCGCAACAGCCAAGTAGTGAAGCATTTCCAGCGAAGCAGTAACGAGAGGTAATTCCAATGGTTGGAACTAGTGCACTGAGCCGTCCCATTTGGGCGAACGTAGGCGTATCTAATGGTCTATATGTACCTTCACTTCGACCTTGTCCCTGAGTTGTGGTTGATTCGCCACCCGTGCGCTTTCCACCCGTGCCGGCTCGGCCGCCACCGCCCTCAGCGAAAAACACAACGGGACGTTTCCACTTTTCTGCAAGTTCAAGCATACGATCGGTTTTAGGATGGTTAATCGCACCCTGTGTACCGGCTAGCACTGTGTAGTCATATGCGAGCACCACGGTTCGACTTTTCTCTTCCGAAAACAGATCTCCGTTTACGCTACCGACACCTGTAACCATGCCGTCGGTAGGAAATTTTTTAATCACTTCTTCAATTGGGAGGCCAGTACCTGGAGTGAGGACAAGCGATCCATGTTCCATAAAAGAGTCGTCGTCACAAAGTTGATCAATATTTTCCCGTGACGTTCGTTGCCCTGTCGCACGTCGTTTGGCCACTGCATCTGGGCGCGCTGCATCAAGTGTTACTGCATGCCGCTGGTGAATTTGAGCTAGATCGGGTCGGACATAGTCAAGGTCTACTTCTTGGTCATCCGCTTCAATACTTACTTGAATATCAGAGACGTTTACGAATGTAAGTGGCTGATTTTCCCATACTGTATCTCCACTTTGAACCGTAATGTGTTCGATAATGCCGCTCACAGTTGCTGTGATTTCGTGCTGCATCTTCATAGCCTCCATCACGAGAATTTGTTGTCCGATGCTGACGCTTTCTCCTAGTTCTACATCAATACTTACGATGGTTCCCTGAATTGGAGCTCTAATTGCTGATAATCCATCCGGCACCTCAATACTGTCTTGTGCTGGTTCGATAACAGCTGAATTAGATAAAGGCTCAGAATCTTTACCGAATGCAAGAACAGCGAGTGGATCTCGAGAGTCAATCGTTGCACCTGCTTGAGTTACTTGTGATTCAGAGAGTGCCGGAGAAAAAAAACTTGAGTCAGAGTTGGAGTGTTCAAGTATCTCCGCGATATGCTGATCGAGGTAACGTGTATGCATTTTACTCGCAGCGAAATCCTCATCAGTCAGAAGTGATTGCAAAAGTGAAATATTCGTTGATAGGCCTTCGATTCGAAAATCACGTAATGCTCTATACGTCTTCTTTGCTGCCTTTTCAAACTCTTGAGATTTTGAATGCGTAATCACCTTTGCCAACAGTGAATCAAAGCTTGGGCTACTTTTATATCCGACATAACCGAAAGTATCAGTTCGTACACCAGGTCCTGAGGGAACATCAAACGCTGAGAGCGTGCCTCCCGAAGGTTTTGTCGTGCCGTCTGCAAGCATAGTTTCCATATTTACCCGAGCTTGAATAGCGTAGCCTTGAGGATCACCGATAGCAGTCTGATCGATACCCATCGAGGTGAACGAATTGCCCTGTGCGATCGAAATTTGTAGTTGCACAAGATCTATGCCCATAACCTCTTCAGAGACGGTATGTTCCACCTGTAACCTGGCATTTGCTTCAATAAAGGCAAAAAACGGCTCTTGGTCAGAGGTGTTCACCAGAAATTCGAAGGTACCTAATCCGTGATAATTTGCGGCACTTGCAAGTGAACGTGAAGCATCGATAAGACTTTCCCGCATTGATTGGGTCAGAGCAGGTGCAGGAGCAATTTCTATTAATTTTTGATGACGTCGTTGTAAACTGCAATCGCGATCGCCGAAATGCAGGATTTCACCCGAGTGGTCCCCAGCAATTTGTACTTCAATATGGCGGGCCTTTTGAACTAGCTCTTCCACGTATACGTCGCCGATTCCAAATGCTTGTTGGGATTCGGACGTTGCTCGTGCGAAAGATTCCTCAAGTTCCTCACTGGTATGTACAATCCTCATGCCTCTGCCGCCACCACCTGCAGCCGCCTTAAGCAGCATGGGTTTCCCGTCTAATGATTTGAAAAAATTGACGGCAGTTTCTAGGTCCACTGGTTCTGAGATGCCCTTAACTAGAGGTACATTAAGCGACTGAGCCAGCAATCGGGCTTGTACTTTATCTCCAAAAAGTGCAATAGATTCAGGCGATGGGCCTATAAATGTGATGTCATTTTCTAAGCAGTGTGAAGCAAAATCCGCGTTTTCACTGAGAAAACCATAACCTGGATGTATCGCATCACAGCCATTTTCTTTGGCAATGGCGATAATTTGTGCCATATCGAGATATGCGCTCACACCTCGACCTGCAAGGGCAACCGATTCATCAGTTTTTTGCGAATGGAGCGAATTTCCGTCATCCTCTGAATACACTGAAAGTGTTTCTATCTCTAGATCCGCCGCAGCTCGAGCTATTCGTATAGCAATTTCGCCTCGATTGGCAATTAAGATTTTTGAAAAAGTCATATTGTTCCTGCTTTTCCGCTAAGTGTTTTTTTTGAATTACGCAGTTAAGTTGGTCAGCCATGTTCGGAATTCATCGGGAGTACCCTGGGGCATATATAGCATCTGCACATCTGCACCAAGATCAGATCTTTCTTGGAGCTGTGCGCGCACTTCTTCTTGTGAACCGATGACCTGGCATTCTCTAACCATGTCGTCAGAAATAGCAAGTACAGATGTTTCACGATCTCTTTCAGCCCATGCGGCGCGCGAAGCACCAACTTCTGCCTCGAATCCATTTCTTTCAAGCATCTGCCAATAAAAGACGCCCATTCGATTTACATAGTGATGAATTAGACCTCTGGCTTCTAGCCATTTTTCATCATCATCCTGAGAGCCATCAAGAACAGTTATTTTGGTGAATGGAGCGATTGTAAACTTCTTGTCGGGGTTATCAGAGCTAGATGCTCCTTCTTTTAATGATGCACGTAAATCTTCGAACAAGCCGCGGGGCCAATGTATCGGATAGATTCCGTCGGCGATTTCACCCGTCTGTCGTATTGATTTAGGCGTAATTGCTGCAATATATACAGGTATTTTATTGCGCGTTCGATTATAGTGAAGCTGAAAACCGCGACTCATTTGAAAGAACGAACCTTCATAATTGAGCTTTTCTCCCGCGATCAGTGTATTGAATATCTCCACATACTCTCTGATTCTGCTTAGTGGTTTTTCAAAGGGCACACCATGAAAATGTTCGACCACGTTGGCGCCCGAGGATCCCAGACCTAATATCATTCTGCCTTCTGACAGCTCTTCAAGCATTGCATATTCCTGGGAAATCGCTGCTGGAGTTCTCGAGTACGTATTGAGTATTGAGGAACCAATTTGAATATTTGAGGTGTTGGTAGCAATGGTTGCGAGCCACGGTATTATCGACTTGCCCCATGCCTCACCGAGCGCCACAAATTCGACCCCAAGTTCTTCAGCGATTTGTACTTTCGCGAGAGATTCGCGCCAGTCATTTTCTGGTCCTGCTAATAGGCCAAGTCTCATATTAGATTCCTTTCAATACATGCTGGAGATTAACTCAAAATATCAATGAGTGTATCGAATTCGAATATTGTGAGAAATCACTTTGAGTAATAAGCTAAATAGTAGGGCTATTGTTTAGCCATTGCTGTGTTTTAAAAGGGGGATTGCGCGATGGGATCTTTGTTTAAAGAGGTTTCTTTGCGACCAAGTTGTAATCAGCGCATTAGTACCGGTAACGGTAGAACACTCAGCTTTGCTGAGTATGGCCAACCGAGCGGCGAACCTGTATTTGCCTTTCATGGAGCACCTGGTAATCGATTTCAGTTACTTGGAACACATTTTGCAGCTGAGGAACTTGGTATTCGCCTGATCGTGGCTGATCGCCCAGGGTACGGATCTAGTGATTATTACCCGAATCGAGAGTTATGTGATTGGCCGGTAGACGTAGCAGCGATTGCCGATTTTTTGGGTATTCAAAGATTTGGAGTATGGGGGATATCAGCGGGCGGTCCGCATGCTTTGGTGACGGCAGCTCTTTTACCAGATCGAGTGACTCGGGTTGCGTTAGCTGCCTCAGTTGCCCCAAGAATGCACATGGAGACTATGGCGTCCGCCCAAGAACTTAAAGCAATTGAGAATGTGTCCGAACGTAAAATAAAGTGGACCGCTAATTCCTGGATAGCGTTGCGTCAACTCGCATCCGTAATTCCCTGGCCGATTGCTAGATTATTCATAAATACGGCAAACAGACAACTGATGGATGATAAGGAATTTCGGGCTACTCGTTCTATTGAGAGAAACGAGTTTGGGAAACAGTCGGCCGAAGCTTTAGCCCAAGATTTCGCTATTTTGATGGCTCCGTGGGGCTTTGAACTATCTGAAGTTCGTCAGGAAGTTACTATTTGGCACGGAACCGCTGATACCTTAGTGAAGCCTGAGCATGGCGAATTACTTTCCACGCTGCTTCCAAACAATAATTATCATAAAGTTGAGGGCGTTGGTCATCTAGTGGCCGGAAGTCTGTATGAGGATATGCTAATGGCAGCGGCCAACCTAAGTAATTCGTTGAGAACATAGTCTAATAAATTTTGATATAGTTGGACTCCTGTGAGACCATGTTGCTGTATCGATTGATTATTCGGTGCTTCATATAAGGAAATAAATATGTCTCAAATAAATTCGAGTCATCAGAAACGGACGGTACCGTCACGCGAGGAAGCACTGCGACTTGTTGATGAATCTAACTTAGATGATTTATTAGATCAGGCATCGGCCATCCGAGATATTGGATTCGGTAAGGCGGTAAGTTATTCGCGCAAGGTATTTATTCCGTTAACTCAACTTTGCCGCGATGTATGTCACTACTGCACATTTGCACAGCCACCAAAGGAAAATGAACGGGCCTACATGACTATTGAGGAAATGGTGGCAATTGCTCAGGCAGGTGCGGATGAGGGTTGTAGAGAAGCATTATTCACTCTTGGCGATAAACCTGAGTTGCGATATCCACAGGCACGGGCTGAGCTTGCTGAACTTGGGTATTCGACTACGATTGAGTATCTGCTTGCTGCAGCCAAGGCGGTTTTTGAGGCGACAGGACTTCTTCCACATGCAAATCCAGGTGTTGTCACTCGAGAAGAGTTAATAGCGCTCCGTGAGATCTGTCCTTCACAGGGAATGATGCTGGAGAGTTTGTCGACTAGGCTTCTCGAGAAAGGTCAAGTCCACTTTGGTTCACCTGATAAAGATCCTGCTGCCCGTATTGAAACTATGCGACTGGCCGGTGAGCTGAAAATTCCTTACACGTCAGGTATTTTGATAGGTATTGGTGAGACTCGTGAGGAACGCATTGATTCACTGTTGGCTTTGCGTGATTTGAATGATGAGTATGGTCATATCCAAGAAATTATTATTCAGAATTTTCGGGCTAAAGAAGGTACTAAGATGGTCAATGCGCCTGAGCCTGACTTGGACGATTTACTGTGGACTATCGCAAGTGCACGCATCATATTTGGTCCTGATATGGCAATTCAGGCACCTCCAAATTTGAGCCCGGGCACGTTCGGTACTTTGATACGAGCTGGTATCAATGATTGGGGTGGGGTCTCACCGGTGACCCCTGATCACGTGAACCCGGAGGCTCCTTGGCCTCATTTGGAATTGCTCGGTAAGATGACGTCTGACGAAGGTAAATTTCTTATTGAGCGTCTCACAGCATATCCAAAGTATGTCAAAAACATGGATCAATGGATTGGAAAGAAGCTACGTACGGCGTTGATTCAGGGCTCGGATGCGGATGGTTTTGCGAGAGAAGATTCATGGTCGCCAGGCGATAGCGATGCGATGTTGCCGGATAAGTTGTTGAGGCTGCTTGATACAAACCCAAGCGAATTGCGAGTTTCCCCAAGAATTGAGGAGCTATGTGTAAAGGCTACACATGGACTCGCTCTCTCTGAACATGAAATAGCTGAATTATTTAGAGCGCAGGGTGACGATGTGGCTGCGATCGCCAATGCGGCGGATGAGCTCAGAAAAAAAATTAATGGCGATGAGGTTACATACGTGGTTAATCGAAATATTAACTATACAAATGTGTGTTATTTCAAATGTCAATTTTGTGCATTCTCGAAAGGTAAGCTGAGTGAAAATTTACGGGGAGCACCATACGATCTTGATTTAGACGAAGTGTCTCGGAGAAGTGTAGAGGCTTGGGACCGTGGTGCCACCGAAGTTTGTATGCAGGGTGGCATTCACCCAGATTACACTGGAGAAACATATTTAGAAATTTGTCGCACTGTGAAAGCTGCAGTTCCTGACATGCACGTTCACGCCTTTTCTCCTCTCGAGGTTTGGCAGGGTGCAGAAACCTTGAATATCACGCTTGAGGAATTTTTGGTTCGGTTGAAAGAAGCCGGACTAGGCACGTTACCTGGTACGGCTGCGGAAATTCTGGATGATGAGATACGTAAAGACTTGTGTCCTGACAAATTATCGACAGATCAGTGGTTCGAAGTAATGGAAACGGCACACAAAGTAGGTTTTAATACGACGGCGACAATAATGTATGGTCACATTGATGGTCCGATAAACTGGGGGAGGCACCTCGCCCGAATCCGAAATTTACAGGAGAAAACTGGGGGGTTTACTGAGTTTGTTCCGCTCCCATTTGTTCATATGGAAGCACCAATCTACTTAAAGGGTAAAGCAAGAAAAGGACCGACATTTAGAGAAGCGCTATTGATGCATGCAGTTGCACGCTTGGCCTTGAACCCGGTGATATCGAATATTCAAGCGTCGTGGGTGAAGATGGGGCCCAGAGGTGTCGCAGAGTGTTTGAACGCCGGAGCGAACGATCTTGGTGGAACATTGATGAATGAGAGCATTACTCGTGCGGCTGGTGCGTCTTTTGGTGAGGAACTTCCACCAGAAGAGATGGAGTCTGTGATTTCATATATGAAACGAATTCCCAAACAACGATCGACGGCATACGGTGAACCGGCCGAACTTCAGGTTAGAAAGTCGTATGGAGCACTGGATCTATTGCCGATAGTTCAGACGCCTGCGCCAAAATGGAATCGAGCAGTTTCGAAAGATGAGCTAGTGAGACCTGGTATTCAAACTAATATTTAAGAGAAGAATACTATCCTGTGCTAGCTTGAACTCCTAAATAATAGATTGGGCCACTTATGGACTGGAATGACACGGCGGAGCAATCAGTATTTCGAAATCAGATTCGAAGTGTAATAGATGCTGAACTTCCAAAAAGGTATAAAGAAGGTAAGGGACCACCAGAAAGAACTTGGGAATTCGATCGCAAAGATCCTGATTTTGATGCTCAAAAAGCTGCGTCTGATTGGCATCTATCCTTGAGCCGCCATGGTTGGATTGCACCGCAGTGGCCGGTTGAATATGGCGGGGCCGGGTTATCGGCTATGGAGCAGTTTATATTGAATCAGGAATTAGCAGGTGCCGGGGCACCTGGCGTGGGCGGTTCGGGAGTAAGTATGCTCGGCCCAACATTGATTGTGCATGGCACTGAAGCTCAGAAACTCGAATATCTTCCTAAGATACTCAGCGGAGAAACTGTTTGGGCTCAAGGTTATTCCGAGCCGGGATCTGGTTCAGACTTAGCTTCTTTGCAGACTCAGGCAACACGTGATGGAGACGTTTATACGGTTAATGGTCAGAAAATATGGACCTCAGGAGCGCATACGGCCGACGCAATTTTCATGCTCGTCCGTACAGATAATGAGGCATCAAAGCATCGAGGTATTTCATTTCTTTTGGTTGAAGACATGGCAACGCCTGGAATCGCTGTCAGACCACTGATGGATATGGCAGGAAATCATTATTTCAATGAAACATTTTTTGATGATGTGAAGGTTCCTGTTGATAATTTAGTTGGAGAGGAAAATCGAGGCTGGTACGTTGGCATGACGTTACTCGATTTCGAACGATCGAATATCGGTGGTGCTGTAGCGGCTCGCCGTTCTTTAACTAATTTAATGGGGGTCATTAACGACGAGAAGAAGGATGTATCTATTATTCGCAATGCGATTGTAGACAGATATATTGAGTCCGAAGTAATGTTTCAATTTTCGTTTCGAATTATTTCTATGCAAAATGGCGGTTTACTTCCCAACTATGAGGCCTCAACTGCCAAATTATACAACTCTGAGTTGTCTCAACGTCTAGCACTTACTTCCACTCGCGTGTTTGGACTGCATGCAAATAAAATCTCTGAGGAGGATGTCGCTGGGCGGTATACAGCTGCATACCTTCGATCGGTTCCTGCGACAATACGAGGCGGGACGTCCGAAGTACAGAGGAATATCATAGCGACGCGTGGCTTAGGCCTCCCGAGGGGATGATGTGGAGCGTAAACCTGTGAGCGAAACGATAACCGGGCCGTTACGGGGCGTAAGAATTTTAGAATTTTCCCAAATTATTGCCGGTCCTGTGGCGGGTATTTACCTTTCTGACTTCGGAGCTGATGTGATCAAGGTGGAACCTTTAGAGGGTGAATCGCGGAGAAATAGCGCTGCGGTTGTACCAAACGAGGGAAAATATTTTCAATCACTCAATAGGGGTAAACGTAGTCTAGCTCTGAACTTAAAGTCAGAAGCCGGACTTAATATTATTCGTCGACTTCTTCCATCTATCGATGTAGTACTTATTAACTATAGAAATGGAGTTGCGGAGCGACTTGGTATCGACTATTTGAGTTTGCGTAAGATTCGACCAGACATCATTTACGCGTCCATCACAGGATTTGGTAACTCTGGACCACATATGACAAAGGGTGGGTCGGACATAGTTGCCCAAGCGTATTCCGGTGTGATGGCATCGGAAGGCAAGATGGACGAAGATGGTGCTCCTTTACCTGTGCAAGTAACGCCGATTATTGATAAGACTTCTGGGCTTGCTGCTGCCATGTCAATTTGTGCGGCTCTCTATGAGCGTGAAAGATCAGGTCGCGGGCAAGAACTTTCGCTGTCGCTGCTGCAAAGTGGTCTAGATCTTTTAGCGACCCGTGTAATGCGTGAACCGGTGCATGACGTAAGTGTGCGCGATCCACTTATGAGTGAAATTGAAGCTCAGCGATCCAGTGGTGCTACATACAGAGAGTTGATGGCACTCAGGCCGAAGCAAACGATGCGATTTACGTCGCATCGTCTTTTCTATAGTGGATATCACACCAAGCGAGGCTCTCTGATTCTAGGCGCCCTGACCCAACAGAACAGAGATTCGGTTCGCAAATTACTTAATTTCTACGATGAGACTGATTCACCAGATTTCGATGCCTCAGTTCTGGAAAATGAAATCAAAGTCACAAACTGGAAGAAAGAACTTCAGGCTATATTTATGGGTAAAGAGGCTTCGACGTGGGAAGAGTTGCTAAATGGAGTTGGTGTCCCAGTTTCGGCGGTTCATTTCGCAGAGGAAATGTCTACTGATCCTCAAGTGATCGCTATGGGCATGATGTCAGATTTGGAACATGAAGTAACAGGTCCGCAACAAGTGGTGGGGCCGATCGTGCAAATGTCCGTCACTCCTACCGAGGCAAGGTTACCAGCTCCAAAGCTTGGAAGTCATTCAGAATCGATACTCTTCGAAGCGGGTTTTACAGAATTAGAAATCAGCCAATTTCGTGATCAGAAAGTGATTTAGCAAAAAAAAGGACGGCCTAGGCCGTCCTTTTTCTATCTTGTGGGTAATTGCTACAAGAGTTTTTTCCTGGCAAATGCGTCAACTGCGTCGACCACTGACATGAACGCTAGCATATTCCATATTAGGTCAACGTCTCCAACATCTAACAAGACACTCAGCATGTCAAACTCGAGTACCTCATGACCGATGTAGGCCAATACAGCGGCGACTATCCAGAGGACAAGTCTATCCATCTTTAGTGATGTGGGGCCAATATTACCACTTGGCAACACACTGCCCAGAATAGCATTTACCACGTCTCCCGTTCGAGAGACGGCTAATGCCGTAACTAGGACTACCAACACTGCTTCCCATTCCATAACCGGAGCCTCCTTTTCTAAGTCCAAATTACGGACTATATACCGGTTTTCTTACTTAATTGTCCCACTCAGACATGATTTGTCAAGCAAAACTGTTAATGTTAGTGAGCGGTATATAAATATGGTGATAGATTTTTTTAGGCATTAAACGTCGAGTTTTGTACTTTTTACGTCAAAAAATCGTTAATTCGAGAGACGGCCTCGTTCACATTTTCTAAGCTGTTGGCGTACGAGACTCTTAAATATCCTTCTCCAAGTGCTCCGAATGAGGTGCCCGCTACGAGAGCAACTCCAGTCTCTTCTAAAAGTCTTTGCTGAAGATCACGCGTATCGAAACCAGTTTCTTGAACATTCGGGAATGCATAAAATGCACCTTTGGGTTCTACGCATGTGATACCTGGTATTGCGTTTAGCCCCTCGACTACAGCTTTTCGTCGCTCGTCAAAGGCTGCAAGCATTTCACCCACTTGGTCTTGGGGCCCTTCCAGAGCAGCAATACCCGCGTGTTGTGACGCAGCATTGGGGCACGAGTATGAATTGACGGCAAGTTTTTCCGCATATTCGAACAGCGCACTGGGCCAGATTCCATAGCCGAGACGCCAGCCCGTCATCGCATAGGTCTTGCTCCAGCCATCAATAACTATTAATCGGTCACGTATACTCTCATATTGCAGCATGCTGACATGTTCTTCTCCGTCATACAAGATTCGGCTGTAAATCTCATCCGAGAGGATTACTGCTTTTGGATATTGCTCCAAGCCCGCAACTAACTTGTCGAACGTTTCTTTTGGAACTACTCCACCCGTTGGGTTTGCCGGACTATTGATGATAATTAGTCTTGTGTTTTCGTTGACTTGTGACAATACTGTGTCTGCATCGAACGCAAATCCCGCATCTTCTTTTAGCTCTATCGGGACTGGTTTTGCGCCGGTATATTTAATCATCGACTCATAAATGGGAAATCCAGGATTAGGATACATAATTTCGGTACCAGGTTCGCCCAAGATAGATATGGCGAAATACATAATTGGTTTGGCGCCGGGTGTGATTAGTACACTACTCGGATCAACTGTGACTTGATGCCTTGCCTGTAAGTCATTTGCAACAGATTGGCGGAGTGCCGGTATTCCTGCAGCTGGTGTGTATCCATGCGCGCCGTCGTGAAGAGCTTTTTGGGCTGCTTCAACTACATGCACTGGGGTTTTAAAATCAGGTTGTCCGATACCAAGGTTGATGATGCTTTTTCCCTCAGCAGCTAATGCTTCGGCCCGTGCTAGCACTTCGAAAGCAGTTTCTGTTCCGAGTCTCTTGACGGCATCGTTCACTTCTATATTGCTGCTCATATGTTGCTCATTTCATTTTTTATAAATCTTCACCGATTTATTGTTTTGGATCATTTCGAAGACAAGTTTTGTAGAGGTATCAAGCCCCAAATCTATTCCACGTGGGATTTATTAGAATTTCATTTAGTGTTACGTGAGGCGGTTGCTGGGCGATAAAGCGAATCACTTCACCCAAATCATCTGATTGAAGAATTCTGGCCTGGTCTTCCGGACTTACGGGTATCGGCCGTTGGTCGAGTATTGGAGTTGCAACTTCTCCGGGACAGAGCGCTGTAGCTCGTATTCCATTATTTCGTTCTTCTAGGATGAGGCTTGCTGTCATTGCATTCATTGCATGCTTGGCAGCGGTGTAAGCTGGTCCGGTTATGAATCCGATACCTTTTGCCGCCATCGACGAAACATTTATTATCACGCCTCCACCATTTTTTCGCATCGATGGAAGTACGGCCTGACAGCAATAGAAGGCACCATTCAAATCGATATTGATTACATCATTCCAACTATCAGTAGTTATAACTGGCCAGTTTCTATCCTTCACATTAATGCCGGCACTGAATACCCCTATGTCGATTTGTCCATATCGCTCAAGTATTCGTTCAGTCACAGCTATTACTGACTCATTGTCGGATACGTCCAGTGGTTCAATAGATACGTCACCAGGTATCTGAGCAGCCACAGCCTCCAAGGGTTCTGCTCGCCTGCCTGACAGCACTACTTGGCAGCCAGCCTCAGCTAGCTTGATTGCTCCAGACTCCCCGATACCAGTTCCTCCCCCGGTGATCCAGGCGACTTGCCCGGTAAGATCTTGTAACATGTTTGCTCCTTTGCGCTTAGAACTTTTTACCGAATAAGCCCGGATTGAATATTCGAATTAATGTCATCATCCGTCATATCCAGCCAATCTCTGAGAATTTGTCGGTTTGATTCTCCAAAGATCTCCGGTCTACTGTACTTGTCTATTAGCTTATCTTCGAAGTGAATCGGGAGCCTATCTCCTGCTATTTTTCCGAGAGTTGGGTGATCGTTATCATATTCAAATATGAAATTGGAGCTTGCAAGCTCGGGGTCTTTGTCAACAAGATCTTCTCCTGTTTGTACCACTCCAGCAGGAATGCCATTGGTTTGAAGCTGGAGCATTAAATCTTCACCAATTTGTGACTGGGTCCACTCTTTAATTCGCGTGTCTATAAAATTTCGATTTTTGAGTCGTCCAGTAGCATGAGCGAGTGCGGGATCTATTGCCCAGTCCGGTTCGCCCATTTGCTGAATGAGTTGGATCCATTGTTTATCGTTCATTATTGCTATAGCTATCCAGCGATCTGTTCCGAGACATGGATAACAATTATGAGGTGCTACTTGATCGAAAGGTAATTCGTTTCCAGAAGGGCCGGTAATAGATTGATTGGCGAAAAAATCTAGCAAAGCTGGAGCGTTAAAGGTCGTTCCTACTTCAAATTGTGATAATTCAATTCTTTGACCAAGTCCTGACTTTCGTCGTTCCATCAGTGCGGCCAGCAATGCTACTGTGCCATGCAGACCTGATTGATGATCGTTGTAGGAGAAGCCGATCCCAATATCTTCTCGGCCCGGAACACCGGTAAGGTACGTAAGTCCAGCTAGTGCGTGGACGGTTGGCGCGAATGACACATATGACGACCATGGACCTGAATCGCCCATTCCTGACATTTGTATATAGATGACACCGGGGTTCTCAACAGAGGTTACTTCATAACCGATACCCCATCGGTCTAATACGCCCGGAGAAAAATTATCTATTACGATATCTGCTTTCTTGCACAGGTCTGCACATATTAGTTGAGCATCAGGTTGGGTCATATTGAGTTGTAGCACTCGTTTACTTCTGTTCCACATTGCGTGGTATGGACTGCTGGTTCCACCATCTGGTCCATGTCTCGCTTCACTCATTATTTTCACTACATCTGCACCGAGGTCACCCAAGATGCGAGTAGCAAATGGTCCAGCCAGAACATGTGTAAAATCAAGTATTCGTAGCCCGCTAAAGGGTAGTTCGACCATTACACCCATCCAATTGTGTTAAGAATATTTTCCGCGAGTGTGGAGTAGGTGATTTGTTCCGTGGGTTTGTTAAGAATCGATCGGCTGAATTGATAAGGGCTACCGGGGCCCTTAACAGTGGAGTTTTTAGTTGGATATTCTTGCCACCAATCGCGCTCTTCTAAGTGGGGATTATTGGCGACTTCATTTGGCTTCATGACAAGCCCGTATGGATAGTGTCTTCCTTGGGCTTCATGGAAGAATGGCTCCACTTCTTTGTTGGCGACCCATTTTCGTAAAATTGTCATTATGCGGTGAACAAACTCTTGTCGCCGGTCTAGCGCCATGTATTTTTCGTCAAGCAAGTCTTCCTCCACTTGTTCTTCCACCAGCCAAGCAATTTGTTTTTCGACGTTTGGGGTGGGAGTCACCATAATCGAACCTCCTAGAGCTGGTACGACCTGATATGCATTGCCCCAATGCAGCGAACCGCGTCGTGGGAGTACTTTTCCATCTGCCCAGGGAAAAAATCCCGGGTACAGCGCGAACATCAGGACGTGTTCCAAAGTGCTAGCAATAGTTTCATGAACGGAAACATCTATTCGTTCACCTGCACCAGTGTTGGAAGAATTGTAGAGTCCGGTGAGAGCCGCTATTGCTGCGTATGTCCCAGATACTAAAAAGGACTGATCTCCAAATAACTTAAGGGGGGGTGTATCCGTGTCTCCTGTGGCAGCTACACTCCCACCGAGAGCCCCTGCAATCAAGTCGGGCGCCAGAAAATCTTTCCACGGACCATTTTTACCGAATGACGATATATCGACATGGACAATTTTTTTGTTTAGTTCATTTAAATTAAACTTGGCCGGATTTATCGCATTTACTGTACCAGTATCAATGATGATGTCTGCCTTGGATACAAGTTTTCTGAGTTGAGCCACTCCGTCATCTGATTCGATATCAGTTTCGATAATTATTCGGTTGGAGGCATAATACGCGTACCAGAGTGATTCACCCTCTCGGTTAAACGGACCACGTTGCCTCAGTCCCTGCTCATGACTGGATTCAAGTCGAATAGTGCTGGCGCCCAAATCAGCCAGTAATTTAGAACCGTATATTCCTCGCTCATCAGCCAGATCCAGTACACGTACGCCTGCTAATGGTGGTTCGACAGATTGGTTTTCAGTACCAGTCACATTACGCTCGCAGGTGTTTCTAATTTTTGAAAATACATCCAATAGTTAGTTGGTTCTTCGCCATTTTCGAAGACTTACCATCTCTCTCGCAGGGTCTTGCTTACTACCGACTTCGACATAAGATACTTCCGCCACATAGATACTTCCAGTTGAGTCAACCGCGATACTATGCGGCCATAGAAACTGGTCTGGAGATTCGCCTGGTAGATCTCTCCCAATTCGGTTGATGAGCTCTCCAGTGTCTGAGAAAATTGACACTCGATGGCCCAGGTTTGGGACTCCAAATTGCACAGGGGGAGGTCCTTGTTCAGCAACCAGTATTTCGTTATTTGCTCCAATTGTGACTGCCACTGCTTTGTGGGCGTGCCATGATCGAATGAATTCACCTTCGGTAGTAAACATCTGTACCCGATGATTTTCTCTATCACAAACGACGACTTTGTCATTGTCTAGGAGTGCTAGGTTGTGAGGGAGACTGAATTGCGCGTCATCGGCTCCTGACTCACCCCATGAAAGAATATGATTTCCCTCTTTATCGAATCGATGTATTCGTGAATTTCCATATCCGTCAGAGACGAATACGTCCCCGTTAGCTGATGAAATAGCCACGTCGGTAGGTTTATTAAATGGCTCACCACCTTGCTCAGTAGAGGCCTCACCAGTCCCTATCTTTAAGAGAACGTTACCTTGTTTGTCTGTCTTAGTGATAGTGTGGCTATGCACATCCACGAGCCATAGGTTATTTTCATGGTCCGCCCGAACCGAGTGCGGCCAAACATAGTCAACACCATGCCATACTTTCCTCGTAATTCCATAGGGATCGGTGATGGAGGTCATGCCACTGTAGGGAGATTCATTTCCCCATTTGCTAATTAGATTGCCATCAGCATCAAAGATCAGCATTGGTACGTTGCCTCGATTGAAGACATAAACCTTATCTTCAGAATCGACCGCTACCGATGTGGCCTCGCGAAGCCATGTGCCATGTGGAATTTTCGCCCAGCCTTCTACAGCTTCGTAGCTACTTGAACTATTGATCGGTGGCTGTGTCATTGTTTGTCTCCTTAAACGCTAGTGATTGTGGATTTAACTCGTATCAGAATTGCTAGATGTCTATGCTATGCGGAGCCTACTTCCTGTCGAATTTTGTCATGAAGGACTGTCAGTGATTCTATGATTGCATCTAGGCTTCTGGCGCCAGCTACGAATACACCGGTTACGTTAATCGTTGCCCAATCAAATCCGATGGACTTCGCTAGTGATGCGGTCGCCGCAACATCATCGGGATTTGCATAGAAATTCCTTGACGCAGGATCGTTGTTTCTTGGTGGTGGGCTCAACTGTGCTTGAAATCCGAGGGTCTCGGGATCTCGCGAGAAGTCCTCTGCGTATGACTTGATTCGCTCAATCGCGGATGACATTTTTTCATAATCATCTGCTGAACCAGATGCCATCCAACCATCACCAATGCGTCCAGCCCGCTTTAATGCGGCGTCCGAGTTTCCACCAATCCACACCGGAATGTTTGCGCCTTGCGGCGAGTTAGGCTCCATGGCCATATTATTGGCTTCATAAAACTCTCCCTGAAACGATACGTTTTCTTCGCGCCACCAAGTTTTTATGAAGTCAATAGCTTCATCCATCATTTTCCCACGTTTAGCAAAATTCGTGCCTAACGCGTCGTATTCTGATTGCTGCCAACCAACTCCGACACCCAAACGCACTCGACCACCCGACAGGATGTCTAACGTGTTTACTTGTCGCGCGACCAATGTGGGTTGTCTTTGAGGCAAAATCAGGATTTCGGTTCCAAGACCGATGGTCGACGTCGCGGCGGCTACGTAAGAAAGTGTCACCAACGCTTCCAGCACCGGCATATTCGAGGGGTAGGCCATCGGGGGGCGATCATCAGTAGGGTGCCCCATTACTACGTGGTCAAACATATCGAGCTGATCAAATCCTATTTCTTCGATAGCGTGAGCAAGATTTGCAACTGCTTCCGGTCCCTCTCGGTAAATTACATTAGGGAATTCAACGGCTAACTTCATACTTGGATCCTCTTTTCGTGGAGGTTATTTGAAATTTGTGTTTCTAATTTCTGGATGGTAGCGTCTGGAGCCGAGCTAATCAATGTTTGGCTGGTATTTACGAGCCATGTGTATGAAGATGGTGGGACAAAAACGACCCATTCTTGTATGGGTCTAGCTCAAAAAATTGTTATATATGCCGCCAAGTAAAACGTCGATATCTGTAAACCGAAACATTGCGCTCTCGACAATAGCGATTTTCTTTTTTTGGATGTCGTTGTACTTTTACGTACCGTTCCTGCCGATTCACACTCTTGAGCTTGGCGCATCGAATACTGTCCTGGGCATCGTTATTGCGTCATATGCGATAGGACAGATACTCCTGCGCATTCCTGTAGGTATTGCGTCTGATCTGCTTGGGCGACGGAAACCATTTGTGCTCCTTGCGTTTATCGCATCTTCTGTGGGAGCTCTTGGCCTATTTTTTGCTCCTTCACCATTTGTGTTGTTTTTGGCACGTTCCTTAACTGGTGTGGCTGGGGCTGGCTGGGTGGCAATAACAGTTCTTTATATTTCATACTTTCACAGCTCTAAAACTGATCAGGCGATGTCATGGGTTATGTTTGTGAACGCCTTTGGGATTGTAGTGGCAACGTTTGTCGGCGGCGTTATTGGCGAACTCTATGGAGGCGTCTCGACTTTTTTTGCTGGCTTCGTATCTGGGTTAATCGGCACGATTCTAATATTACTTATTAAAGAACCTCGGCAACTTAGTCAGACCGCAATGTCGTGGGCAGATTTTTTAAAGGTTGGTCGCAATCCACTATTGCTAAGAATTTCGTTTATTGGAATACTGATTCATTTTGTGACATTTGCTGTAAGTTTTTCATTTGTACCGGTATACGCAGTATCAATTGGAGCAACCGAATTTCAGAATGGTCTAATTGCTGGAGCGATGTTTATCTTCTCAGCTACTGGGAACCTTACGACTCCCAAATTCGTTGAAAAATTTGGGTATAGGAATACTCTCGTGTTTGGGTTATTTATTATTGCGCTTTCTGTAGCTGTAATTCCCTTCCTGCATTCACCAGTTTTACTAATGGTGAGTCAGGCAGTAGGTGGGTTGGGTCGTGGCATGGCTCAGCTTATTTTGATGACTCTAGCGGTGTTGGTGGTACCCGGAGCTACACGGACGACGTCTATGGGCATTTATCAAGCACTTTATGCGATAGGAATGTTCGCCGGACCAGTAATTGCCGGTTTCGTTGCTGACTACTCTGGTGTTTTAAGCGTATTTTGGGTGTGTGCTGTTATTTCACTAGTGTCGTGTGTGATAGCAGTGAAATGTCCAGTTCGTGCACCTTCCCAAGGTTAAATTTACTTATGATTCACGCAGTGGCAGAAGGACGGTAGCTTCGGCAGGGGTTGTGATGCCAATTCGATCGTTTTCTAGCCAGAGGTCGATGGTGACTGCACCTCTGCCATCTTCTCTGATCTGGGTACCCGTAACCACTCCTTTAACTTGAACATGATCTTCCGGGATGTTCATACGACGCATTTGAAAGCTGAAATTCTGAATCCAACCATCTTTTCCCATCCAGTCCGTCAGTAGGCGACATAGTGCGGCCTGAGTAAATCCGGTGTTGTAGAAGATTTCTTCATGCCCGGCTTCTCTAGCAAAATCTGGATCGTGATGGACTTCATAGAAATCTTGTGATCCGCTGACTTGTTCAACCATTTTTGTCCAAGTGAGATCAAGGGTATAGCCTGGAATCGTGTCACCCTCTTTTACATCTTCCCAATGAATTTGACTTTGTACTGTTGTCATAAGTATTCTCCTTATTTTATGTCTATCTAAGTATTTCTATGAATCAGCAGAAACCTGTTCAGGTGTCCTGTGCGTTAGCAGTGTGTTTCTTCCAATTGCAACGATATCGTCGTTTTGGTTGGTGATTCTGGTCTCTGTAACGAGCCATACAGCCTTTGGATCTAGTTTAATTGGTTTCTCAAAAATATCTATAAGTTCACGTTGAGAGCTCAACTGATCGCCAATTTTTACAGGAATTAGGTATTCCCAATCTATGTTCATGTTGATCTTGCGTTCACCGCGAGTTGGAACATTTGCAAGCGCATCTGTTTTGGCTTTTTGCGGCCAAGGTCCGCCTCCAGCGAAATAACCTGCCATTACAGGAGGCGCAATAACCGATCCATACTGGCTATCTTTACCCGCATCCGGATCAAGAAATAGTGGATTTGTATCCTCCACCATGTGGCAGTGTCTCCTGATCGGGTCGTATTCAACTGGGTATCTTCCCGTTGTTTTTTCTGTTTTTTTTCCAATCCATTCGGCTTTGACGATTTCAATGTCGTAGGATTGATTTACCTGATCTGACATAATTTTCTCCAAATCTGACCACAAACTTAATCGATTGGGGCTAGAACAGCAAGTGAATTTTCAACTTATTTGTAGTGAAGGAGAAATTTGCTCTATAGTTTGTGAAGCGGGGGCTAGTGAATGGAATAAAATGAATCGCTATCTCATAGTCCTCTTATCAAGCTTATCAGTGCTACTCATTGCCTGTGGTGGTGATTCAGAAGTTAGTAGCGAGGCTGCTACTGAAGCTACAAAAGTTGCCACTGCTGCCGCTACTACCACACAAGTTGTTACTGCTACTGCGTCCGTGACAAAGACTGCTACTGCGGTAGCTACGGAGGCAGTACAACAAGATCTTTCGGAATATGTTGTGGTGGCTGGCGACAACTTAACGGATATTGCCGCAAAGTATGGTTTAACTCTTGTTCAATTGCGAGCGTTGAATCCCGACATTGATGGCGACATTCTTTGGGTTGGTCAGGTTCTAAAGGTATCTGGTGAGCCACCGGAGGCTACAGCTACAACGGCTCCGACGGCAGTTGCTACAACGGCTCCGACGGCAGTTGCTACAACGGCTCCGACGGCAGTTGCTACAA